>DASQXU010000047.1:0-8700 GCA_035639555.1 Thermoleophilaceae bacterium | reverse complement strand
CGCCAAGCTGCGCGTGCAGATGCGGACCGAGGTCTCGCGCATCCAGCAGCGGCTCGGCACGACCACCGTCTACGTCACCCACGACCAGACCGAGGCGATGACGCTCGGCGACCGGGTGGCGGTGATGCGCACCGGGCTCCTCCAGCAGGTGGGGACGCCGATGGAGCTCTACAACAACCCGCGCAACCTGTTCGTCGCCGGTTTCATCGGCTCACCCGCCATGAACTTCATGCCGGTGCAGGTCGAGAACGACGTGCTCAAGCTCCCGATGGCCGACGTTCGCCTGCCCGAGGAGTTGCGCGGGAAGGTGGGTGGGGATGGATCCGGGCAGCTGATCGCGGGGATCCGCCCCGAGGACCTCGAGGATGCTTCTCTGGTCGGCGACGTTCGCGACCGGGGAGCGACATTCCGGGCCCACATCGAGGTGCTGGAGTCCATGGGCTCGGAGCTCTATGCTCACTTCTCGGTCGCGGCCGACCAGCAGCTCGAGTCCCAGGAGCTGCGCGAGCTGGCCGAGGACGCCGGGGCGGGGGAGGTGCCCTCGAGCGAAGAGGGGCAGACCACGGCACGTCTCGACCCGGCGAGCCGTGTTCGGGAGGGCGACGACGCCGAGCTGTGGCTCGACGCCACCAAGATCCACCTGTTCGACGCGCGCTCCGGCCAGAGCTTGCGCTCGCGCAGCTAGGCCGCTACTTCAGCGAGCGGCGGAGCCGGCGGATCTCGGTGTCCTCGAACGCCGGCTGCTGTACCTGCTCCCGCACCGCGTCGAGCACCGCCTCGTCCCACTGATGGGTGCGCAGCAGCAGGTAGCGAAGCGTGACCACGGCGATGTAGGCGTCGGTCTCGTTCCCCGACTGGGCTAGCCCCGCCTCCCGCAGCATCTCGACGACCGGCGCGTACTCGTCGTGGAACCAGGCCCGGGCCACCTCCTCCCGGGTCATGAACTCGCCCCGCTGCTGCATGACCCGAAAGCCCCAGGCCTCGACCCCCTCGGCCAGCCGCGCGTAGTCGGACCGCCTCGACGGACGGATCCGCTTCAGGTCCTCCGGCGGCAGCGGCACCCGCTCTCCGAAGAGCCGCTCGTGGCTCTTCAGCGGAAGGTCGGCCAGCGAGATCTTGCGATCCGCGCCGACACTGGTCAGCACCTCGGTCACGTACGCGTCGATGTGCGAGTGGCCGAGCGCTCGAGCGACCGAGACCCGGTGGTGGCCGTCGCGCACGAAGTGGAGCTCGCCGACCCGGTAGACGTCGATCGGGGGCATGGCCTCGCCGCGGTGCATCGCGGTGGCGATCCGCTCCCAGCGCGTCCGGACGCGCCCGGAGGTGGGGTAGAAGCGCCGGTCGAACTCCCGCCCGCGGTCGACCGTGCCGACGATCGAATCGAGCTCGATCGTCTGCAGGCCCAGGTACCGCTCCCCCCGGCGGCCGAGGGCCTGGACGACCTCCTCGAAGGGGAGGATCACGTCGACGTCGTCGACTCCTCGTAGACGGTGGGCCAGGCGCGACGCCGCCCGCCGCCGCCGGGCCCGCCCGAAGTCGAACTGAGCGTCGGTCGTGGGCATGCCGGTGTCGCGGGGCATCACCTGGAAGGTACTCCTCCGGGCGGCGCATCGCGGTAGCGTCCCTTCGGCGATGGCGCGCGTCCTCGCGACACGGAGGCTGCCCGGCCGCGCGCTCGATCGCGTGGCCGAGGAGCACGAGCTCGAGGTCTGGCCGGGGCGGCTCCCGCCGAGCCGCGGCGCGCTGCTCTCCCGAGTCGCGGAGGTCGAGGGCCTCCTGAGCACGCTCGCCGACCGGATCGACGCCGAGTTGCTCGCCGTCGCCCCTCGCCTTCGCGCGGTATCGAACTACGCGGTGGGGTGGGACAACGTCGACGTGGCGGCGACCACCGCCCGCGGCATCCCGATCGGCCACACCCCGGACGTCCTGACCGACACCACGGCCGACTTCGCCGTGGCGCTCATGCTCGGGATCGCCCGCCGCCTCGTCGAGGCCGAGCTCGCGGTGCGCTCCGGCGAGTGGCTGACCTGGGACCCCGGCGGGCTGCTCGGCCGCGACCTGCACGGCGCCGTCGTCGGGATCGTCGGCTTCGGGCGGATCGGCCGGGCCGTGGCCCGGCGCGTCGAGGGCTTCGGTTCCCGCGTCATGCACACCGCCCGGAGCTCGGGCGTACCGCTCGACGAGCTGCTTGACCGGGCCGACTTCGTGACCCTCCACCTGCCGCTGACCGGGGACACCCGGGGGTTGATCGACGCCGCCGCCCTCGAGCGCATGAAGCCGACCGCGTACCTGGTCAACACCGCGCGCGGGCCGATCGTCGACACCCACGCGCTCGCCCGGGCCCTCCACGAGGGTCAGATAGCGGGCGCCGCGCTCGACGTCACCGACCCCGAGCCGCTCCCGGCCCGCCATCCGCTGCTCGACGCGCCCAACCTGCTGGTGACGCCGCACATCGCCTCGGCGTCCCACGCGACCCGCGAGGCGATGGCCGACAAGGCGGTGGACAACCTGCTCGCCGTCCTCGCCGGCGAGCGGATGCCCTACTGCGTGAACCCGGAGGTGTACGGCGGGTAGGCGGTCGGCTCGTTCGGGCGCGTTGCGCACGCACTCCGGCGGCGGCTGCCATGATTGCGCTCCTACGGGCGCTCCCCGGGCGGCCGCGGCGGCGCCAGAGGGATGCCGTCGGCCGGTTCGGTTGGTTCGCTTGGGAAGGAGTCGTATGTGCCGCGCCCTAGTTCGTTGCGGCTGCGCCCTCGCGGCGATCGGGCTGGGGGTGCTCGCCCCGGCCACCGGCGCGGACGCGAGGACGGTTCACATCCGAGGGACGGCGTACGAGTTCAACAACACCGGCGTGCGGCTGAGCGGGGCGAAGATTCGTGTCGCCGAGCACCCGCGTATCGGGGCGACCACCAAGCGCGACGGCACGTACGACCTGGCGGTTCCCGACCACGGGACGGTCACGCCGTACATCCGCGCGCCCGGCTACCACTCGATTTTCCTCCAGACCTTCCGGCCCGACGGTGAGGACCTTGAGCGCGTGAACTTCCAGACGCCTACCGAGGGCGTGTACCGCGCCCTAGCGGCGTTGCTCGGCGTCCCGCTGGGGCCGAACGGGCAGGCGCGGGAGTGCGCCATCGTCTCGACGTTCAACACGCGAAACGTCCGCGACCTGAGCTTCCGCGCGTTCGCCACCTACGGGGCCCACGGCGTGGCCGGTGCGACCGCGTTCGCAACCCCGGCGCTTCCGCCGCCGATCTACTTCAACCGGGAGGTCGTGCCCGACCCGGCGCAGCGGCGCTCCTCGGTCGACGGCGGGGTGATCTGGCCGCGCGTCGCGCGCGGCGTCTACACGATTCGCGGGCGGCATCCGCACACGCGCTTCGCGAGCTTCGTCGCCACTTGCGCGCCCGGCCGGGTCGTAAACGCGAATCCGCCCTGGGGCCTCCACCAGCTTGGCAAGCGGATGCCCGCCACCGTGTCGGCCCGCTGGTCCCCGCTCGGGACGAGGGTCTGGCTGCGCAGGCTCCGGGTCGCGCGCCTCCCGCCCGGCGCCATCGTGCGGGTGCGCTGCCGCGGCCGGCGCTGCCCCTTTGGGCGGCGGACTGTGGCCAGGCCGAGAAGCCGGAGACTCGACCTACTCCGCCTGCTCCCCTCCGCCGCCCGGAGAATGCGTCCTGGGCAGACGCTCAAGGTCCTGGTCAAGGCGCACGCCTACAACGGCAAGCTGGTCCGATGGCGGCTCCGGAGGGGGCACGCCCCGAAGGCCGTGACGCGCTGCGTGCCACTCGGAAACACCAAGCCGCGGCGACGCTGCTGAGCTGAGGCCCGGCTACTCGCCCATGACCTTGATCACCATGCGCTTCGCGCGCCGCCCGTCGAACTCGGTGTAGAAGACCTGCTGCCAGGGGCCGAGGTCGAGCCGGCCGCCGGTCACGGGCAGGATCACCTGGTGGTGGACGAGCAGGTTCTTGAAGTGGGCGTCGCCGTTGTCCTCTCCGCCCCGGTGGTGGCGGTAGTCGCCCGGGTCGGGAAAGAGCGCCTCGGCCACTTCGTTGGCCCGCGGCTGCCAGCTCGGCGGCGCGAGCTTGTCGAGCCACTCGAGCGTGTCGGCGTGGAGGCCGGGCTCGTCGTCGTTGACCCAGACGCCGGCCGTGATGTGCATGGCCGAGACGAGCGCCATCCCCTCGGAGATCCCGGCCTCGTCCACCGCGGCCTGGACCTCGCCGGTGATGCGGATGAGCTCGCGCCGGCGCTCGGTGTTGAAGGTCTTGTAGACAGTGTGCGACTTCATTGGGTGATCATTCCTCCGACGTGGACCTGGGACTGACGGACAGACCGTGCATCGTGACCGGGGCGAGCAGGGGCATCGGCCTCGCGACCGCGCGGATGCTCTCGCACGAGGGCGCGCGGGTGCTGTTGATCGGGCGTAACGAGCGGACGCTGACCGAGGCGGCGGCCTCCTGCCCCCGGGCCGAGACGCTCGCCGCCGACGTGACGGACGCCGACGCGTCCGAGCGCGCGCTCGCCGCCTGCGAAGAGCGCCTGGGGCGGCCGTGGGCGCTCGTCAACGCGGCGGGGGGCAGCCGGGCCCGCCCGCTCGAGGAGCTGTCCGACGCCGACTGGCAGCAGCAGTGGGAGCTCCACGTGATGGCCCCGATGCGGCTGATGCGCGCAGTCGCCCCCCGGATGGCGGAGGCGGGCGCCGGCCGGGTGGTCAACGTCAGCTCGTCGTCCGGCAAGCGGCCGTCGCTCACGCTCGACGCCTCGTACTCGGTGACGAAGGCGGCCGAGCTGTCGCTCTCCCGGGTCTTCGCCGACGCCTACGCCGCCCGGGGCGTGCTGGTCAACGCGGTGACGCCGGGCCCGGTGACCTCGCCGGCCTGGACGGGCGAAGGCGGGCTGGCCGACGAGCTCGCCGAGCGTCAGGACTCGAGCCGCGACGAGGTCCTCGAGGCGACCCACGCCAGGGCGCCGATCGGCCGCATGGGGACCGAGGACGAGATCGCGGCCGTCATCTGCTTCCTCTGCTCCGAGCGGGCCTCGAACGTGGCCGGCGCGGCGTGGGCGGTGGACGGCGGAACCGTCCAGACGATCGTCTGAGGGGGAGCCCGCCCTGTCGGACGCACGCCGGCGCGCGCTAATGGGGCTCCTCTTCTTCCCTCGCGGCGGCTCGGCTCAGGTCGCCCGCTATCTGGCGCGCAACCTGCCCGACGCCGGCTGGGAGGTGACGATCGCCTGCGGATCGCTCGGCGGCCGCGGCGACCAGTCCCACGCCGAGACCTTCTACGCCGGGCTCGACGTACGCCCCCTCGACTACACGCCGTCGGCCGCCGCGGCCGACCCGCTGGCCGCCGACCCCCCTTTTCAGCCGTCGTTCGAGGACCGGCCGGGGGCGCCGGACGTCGTGTTCGCCCGGGTGGGCGAGGACGGCTACGAGCGGCTGGTCTCGACCTGGAGCCGGCAGCTCCGGCTGTCCGGCGCGGGCGAGGCCGACCTGCTTCACCTCCACCACCTGACCCCGATCAACGAGGCGGCGGAGCGCTCGTTCCCGGAGATCCCGCGAATCGGGCACCTCCACGGCACCGAGTTGCTCATGCTGCGAGAGATCGGCCGGGGCCCGCCCGCGGGCTGGGATCACGCCTCGGCCTGGGCCGAGCGCATGGGCCGCTGGGCGCGGGGCTGCGAGCGGCTGTTCGTGCTCTCGCCCGACGCGGTCCGGCGGGTGCCTGAGCTCCTCGGGGTGAAGGCCGAGCGCGTGGTGTGGGCCCCAAACGGGTTCGACCCCGCCGCGTTCGACCGCCGGCTGCTCTCCGCAGAAGCGCGCGTGCGCCACTGGCGCCGGTGGCTGCTCGAGCAGCCCCGGGGCTGGGACGAGTCCGGCGAGCCCGGGAGCGTCTCGTACTCGGAGAGCGACCTCGATGCCTTCCGGGAGGGCGGGCCGGTGCTGGTCTACGTCGGCCGCTACACCGAGGTGAAGCGCATACCGCTCTTGATCCGCGCCCACGCGCGCGCCCGGGAGCGATTCCCGGTCCGGGCTCCGCTGGTGCTGCTCGGCGGCTTCCCGGGGGAGTGGGAGGGCGAGCACCCCCTGCGGGTGATCAGGGAGACCGGCGACCCCGACGCCTTCCTGGCCGGCTGGCTCGGTCACGAGGACCTGCCCGCCGGCCTGAACGCCGCCGACCTGCTGGTCCTGCCCTCGGTGCGGGAGCAGTTCGGCCAGGTCCTGGTCGAGGCGATGGCCTGCGGTCTGCCGGTGGTCGCGGTCGACGCCCACGGCCCGGCCGAGGTCGTCGAGGGCGGGGAGACCGGATGGCTCGTACCACCCGACGACGAGGACGCGATGGTCGAGGCCCTGGTGGCCGCGGTCGCCGACGGCGCGGAGCGCCGCCGGCGCGGCGAGGCGGCATACCGCGTGGCCCGGGCGCGGTACTCGTGGCCCGCGCTCGCCCGTGGCGTGGCGCGGATCTACGACGACGTCCGCGCCGGGCGCCCCGCGGCCGCAGGCGCCCACACGCTGCTCGAGGCGGAGGAGACGACCGGCCCGCCTCCTATCGTCCGGCCGTCGTGAGCTCGATCCCCTACCGCATCCGCCGCTCCGATCGAGCCCGCCGCGCGCGCATCCAGGTGGGGGGCGACGGGGTGGAGGTGGTGGTGCCACCGCGGTTCGCCCTGGATGAGGTCCCCGCGTTCGTCGAGGAGAAGCGGCCGTGGATCGAACGGACCCTGCGGCGGATGCGCGCATCGGAGGCGGAGCTCCCCCCAGCGCGTCTCGCCGACGGCGGCGAGGTGCCGTACCTGGGGGAGCGCCTTCGACTGCGCGTCCGGGTCGAGCCCGGCCGCGGTCGGCCGCGCGTGCTCCGCCGGGGCGGGGAGGTGGCGGTGGCGGTCGGCGAGCCGGGCGCCGAGCCCCTCCGCCGTCAGCTCGAGCGCTGGTACCGGGTCCGGGCGCGCGCCGAAGTGACGCCGCGTCTCGACGCCGCGGTCGCCCGGGCCGGCCGCGGCTACGCGAGCCTCGAGATCCGGGGGCAGCGCACCCGCTGGGCGAGCTGCTCCGCTTCGGGGACGATGAGCTTCAACTGGCGGCTGCTGCTCGGCCCGGCGGAGGTCCTCGACTATGTGGTGGAGCACGAGGTCGCGCACCTCGAGGTCCCGGACCACTCAGCCCGCTTTTGGGCGCTCCTGGCCGAGCGGTGCCCCCGGTGGCCGGAGCGCGAGCGCTGGCTGCGGTCGCACGGCCATGCCCTCAGGCTCTGACGCCTACACCCCGGCGCCGGACCCGCCGCGCCCCTCCCCGCCCGCGAACCGCGCCGCCCCCCGCCAAGCGGCCTCGAGCGTAGCCTTGCCGCTCTGCGCCTCGAGGGCCAGCCCCGAGTCGAGCGTCATGTCGAGCCCCTCGATCGCGGCGCGGCGGTCGGAGAGCATCGTCTGCTGGGGGAAGCGGGCCAGCCCTTCGGCGATCTTGAGCGCCCGCTCGAGGTGGCGCCCCGGGCCGACCACCTGGCTGACGAGCCCCATGGCCAGGGCCTCCTCGGCCTCGACGATCCGACCGGTGAGGATCAGGTCGAGGGCCCGGCCGAGGCCCACGATCCGGGGGAGGCGCTGTGTGCCGCCGTCGATCAGCGGCACACCGAAGCGGCGCTCGGTGAACCCGAGCTGCGAGCCCTCGGCGGCCACCCGCAGGTCGCACCAGAGCGCGAGCTCGAGCCCGCCGGCCAGGCACCAGCCCGAGATGGCGGCGACCGCAGGCTTCGACGGCGTGAGCCGTGTGAACCCCAGCGGGCCCTCGGGGAGGTCGAGCCGCTCGGCGAAGGTCTCGATGGCCTTCAGGTCGGCCCCGGCGCAGAACGCCTCCTCGCCGGCGCCGCAGAGCACCATCACCCGGGCCTCCGGGTCGCCCTCGAACCGCTGGTAGGCCCGGCCGAGCAGCTCGGCGGTCGGGCCGTCCACCGCGTTGCGTCGCTCCGGCCGGTCGATGGTCACGAGCGCCGCCGCGCCGCGGCGCTCGTAGCTCACTGGCTGGCGGGCCATCGGCGGCCGATCTTCCCAGAACGGCGCGTGGCCCCGGGCGGGAGCCGAGGCCACGTGCGAGGGAGGGACCTGCCCGCCCATGGTGACTGCCGCGGACCCGGCCGGTGTGAACAGGCTGAGAAGAGGGCTACCAGCCCACGCGGCGACGCAGATCGGCCGCCTTGCGCTCCTCCTTGCGCTTGTCGAGGAGGGCCTGGATGGCCGAGGCGATGATCACGAACAGGGTGACGCCGATGATCAGCCCGAGCGACGTATACGTGATGATCTTGTCGTTGGTCTCGCCGACCAGCCCCTCGCCGTTGTCGTTCGCATAGGCCACGCCGGCCATCGCCAGCGGGAGGCAGACAGTGAGGAGGGCGGCGACCGCGGCGCAGGCTCGCATCGCGCCGAACTTTACCGCGGGGCGCCTCAAAGAATCCGGGGGGCGACGAAATCGGGCCGGGTCGGAGTCGAGTGGGCCCCGACCCCGGGCCGTCTCGGTCACTTCCCTTCCCAACCATCTGACGCCTGCCGATTTTCGAGGTCCGGGTCGTGGTCGGCGTACCGAGCCGAGGCGCTGAGATTCGCCCACGGGGGAGGGCGACTAATCTGGCAGCCGTGGCCGAGGAGTCCTTCGCCTGCGTGGTCGAGATCCCCAAGGGGAGCCGGAACAAGTACGAGTGGGACCACGAG
>DASQXU010000046.1:0-8930 GCA_035639555.1 Thermoleophilaceae bacterium | reverse complement strand
GCCCGCCAGTTCCGCTTCGGCCGCGGCGCCTCGGCCGAGATGCACCTGCGGATCACCGACGAGCGCGCCCCGAGTCGCCCGGAGTCCGTCTTCCAGCTGGTCGGGCCGGGCCAGGTCGGGATCGGCTCGATCACCGGGATCGCCATGCTGCACCGGCTTCGGGGCACCGAGGGGGTGGCGATCTGGCCGTTCGACCCGCCGGAGCGGATCGCCGAGGCGCGCGCCGTGCTCGTGGAGATCTGGCCACGCATGTGGCTCGGCCCGGGGCTGCGCAAGTACGAGCTGCCCGACCGTGCGCGCCAGGTCGAGACGTGGCAGCGGGAGGGCATCGCAATGCGCACGAAAGCCGAGCTGGCGGCGGCGGCCTCGCCCGACGCGCTCGACGCGGCGGCCGCGGCCATCGGCGCCGCCCGCTGCTGTTACCGCCTGCCCTCAGCGGAGGCGCTGCCCGAGGACGCCCGCCTCCGCGAGGGCTGGATCGCCGGCGTGCAGGTCCCCTAGCGGACCGTGCACGCCATGGTCCTCGACGCCCAGCGCACGGCCCTGCGCGAGGCCGAGCTCGCAGCGCCCGAGCCCGGGCCCGGAGAGGTGCTGCTCGAGGTCTCGTGCTGCGGGGTCTGCCGCACCGACCTGCACGTCGTGGATGGCGAGCTGACCGAGCCGAAGCTCCCGCTCGTGCCGGGCCACCAGATCGTCGGCCGGGTCGTGGCCGGCGGCCCCGGCGCGGAGCGGTTCGCCGCAGGCGACCGCGTGGGCGTCCCCTGGCTGGGCTGGACCTGCGGTGAATGCCGCTACTGCCTCTCCGGCCGGGAGAACCTCTGCCCGCGGGCGCGCTTCACGGGCTACCAGCGCGACGGCGGGTACGCCGAGCAGGCAAGCGCCGACGAGCGCTTCTGCTTCCCGATCCCCGAGGGCTACCCCGACCTCCAGGCCGCCCCGCTTCTGTGCGCGGGCCTGATCGGCTACCGGGCGCTGCGGATGACCGGCGATGCCGAGCGGCTCGGACTGTACGGGTTCGGGGCGGCCGCGCACATCGTCTGCCAGGTCGCTCTCCACCAGGGTCGGCGGGTGTTCGCCTTTACCCGCGCCGAGGACGAGGAGGCGCAGTCGTTCGCCCGCGAGGTCGGGGCCGAGTGGGCCGGGGACGCGCTCGGGCCGCCTCCGGAGGAGCTCGACGCGGCGATCATCTTCGCCCCGGTGGGGGAGCTCGTCCCGGCCGCCCTCCGCGCGGTCGCCCCTGGCGGAGTCGTGGTGTGCGGCGGGATCTACATGAGCGAGCTTCCCGCGATGTCGTACGACCTCCTCTGGGGCGAGCGCGTCCTGCGCTCGGTGGCCAACCTCACCCGCGCCGATGGCGAGGAATTCATGTCGCTCGCGCCGCGGATCCCCGTCCGCACGACGGTGGAGGGTCGCCCGCTCACCGAGGCGAACGACGCGCTCGACCGGCTGCGCGCCGGGCGCGTGCGCGGGGCCGAGGTTCTGGTGCCGGGCGACTCCGCGGCGGCCCGGCGGCACTGAACGCGCTTCGGAGCGGCCGCGCCGTCTACGCAGCGCGGCGCGCCCGCCCGTCGACCGCCGGACGCCCGTCCGCCGCGGGGCTGCCCTCGAGCAGCCGGAACCCGGCCAGCGCCTCGGCGACTGCGCGGTAGCCCTCCGGGTTGACCGCCATCCCCACGTGGCTCGCATCGATCTCGACCAGGTCGGCGCTCGGGTCGAGGCACGAGTGCCAGTCGACGATGCCGTCGCTCCGCGAGTACACCGAGACGAAGCCGACGCCGGAGGACATCGGTGCGGCACAGCAGCGCCAGAAGTCGGCGCAGCACTCGCCGTTCAGGCACCTGTGGGTGAAGAGTCCGGGCGCGCCAAGGGAGCCGAGCAGTCCCACCGCCATCACATTGAGCCGGACGAGGGGGTGCACGGCGAGCGGGTCGAGCTGTGGTGTGCCGAGGGTGACCACGCCCGACACCAGGTCCGGGCGGCGCTGGCCCAGCACCTTGGCGAACGACCCGCCGCGGCTCTGGCCGATGACCGCCGCCTTGCGGCCGCGCCGCTCGACGATCCACTCGAGCCTCTCCTCGAGCCGCTCCACGCCCCGGCCCGAGCAGCCGACGTTGAATCGCATGCCGGCGCGGTACGTCCAGTGCCCGGTGCGGCGGAGCCAGTCGGTCATGACCCCGAGCGACCCGTCGCCGGCCAGGAACCCCGGGATCAGCAGCACCGGCTGGCACCCCCCGTCTTCGACCCCGCGACCGCGGTAGATCGGGTCCCGCAGCAAGGCCAGCGCCTCCGCCCCGAGTCGAGCCTCCCGCCAGAGCGGGATCCTGGCCCGCCTCCAGGGAAGCGGTATCCCGGCCGGATGACCTTGGTCGGCCATTGCCCGACGCCCACAATACCCCTGGATTCGGACCGTAACCAAGCGGGACTAGCCATTCCCTCGACTAGATTCCCGCCGGTGCGCGCCGCGACGATCCGCGACGGCCAGCTCCGGGTCGAGGAGCACCCGAACCCGCAGCCGGGCAAGGGCGAGATCCTCGTGCGCGTACGCGCCGCTGGGCTGAACGGCGCCGACATGCTGCAGCGACGGGGGGCCTATCCCGCCCCGCCGGGGTGGCCGCAGGACATCCCCGGCCTCGAGCTGGCCGGTGAGGTCGCGGCCCGCGGCCCGGCCGCGGAGAGATTCGCCGAGGGGGACCGGGTGATGGCGGTGGTGGGCGGGGGAGGGCAGGCCGAGCTGGCCGTCCTGCACGAGCGGGAGGCTATGCCCGTCCCGTCCACTCTCGACTGGCCCGAGGCCGGGGCCCTGCCCGAGGTGTTCATCACCGCCCACGACGCCCTGTTCACCCAGTGCGGGCTGCGGTCCGGGGAGCGGCTGCTCGTGCAGGGCGGCGCCGGCGGCGTAGGGACGGCGGGCATCCAGCTCGCCCGCGCGGCCGGCGCGAGCGTGACCGCGACCGTGCGCAGGGAGGAGCTGCGCCCGGCGGTCGAGCGGCTCGGGGCCCGGGCGATCCCGCCCGACGGGTTCGAGCAGCACGGCCCGTTCGACGTCGTCCTGGAGCTCGTCGGCGGGCCCAACCTCGCAGGGAACCTGAAGACCCTGGCGAGCGGCGGCCGGATCGTGGTCATCGGCATCGGGGCGGGCGCCGCGGCGGAGGTCAACCTCGGGGCGCTGATGGTGAAGGGCGCCGTGCTCCGGGGGTCCACGCTTCGCGGCCGGCCGCTCGAGGAGAAGGCCCGGGCCAGCCGCGCGGTCGAGCGCGAGGTGCTGCCGCTGATCGACGACGGAGCGATCCGCGTGCCGGTCGAGGAGACCTTCTCGCTCGACGAGGTGGCCGAGGCCTACGAGCGGTTCGCCGCCGGCGGGAAGCTCGGAAAGCTCGTGCTGATCACCTAGGCACGCCGGCTTGCGGGCCGGCGGAGTCCGTGGGAGGGTGCGTCGTCGGCCGCAACTCGCGGACTCGCTACAGAAGGGGAGGGATGGCCATGAGCCGGCTATGGATCGGCGCCGTGTGTGCCGCGCTGCTGCTCGCGTTGGGCTTCGGAGCGCTTCAGGCTGGTGCCGTCAAGCGCCACTCGCACCGCGTGAAGGTGGTGTATCGCTCGGCCAGTACGACGATCGGCCCGGAGCCGAACGTCCAGTTCGTCACCGCATCCTGTCCACCTGGCTACAAGGCGGTGGGCGGTGGCGGCGACGCCGTTGGCATCTCGCTCAGCAACGGCACCGAGCTCCACTCCAGCTCGTACACGACCTGGTGGATCGCCAACTCGAGCCAGCCGGACACGGTTCGCGCGACCGTCGCCTGCCTTCGCTCGAGGACCTCGGCGATCCGCGCCGCCTCCGGGGCATCGCTCGAGCGTCAACTGGAGCGCAAGCGGCAGGCGCTCCAAGCGAAGCTCGGGCGCTGACCGGCCCCCCACCTACGTGCAGAACCCTCAGTGCTCAGTGCTCAGTGCTCGGCGCTCAGTCTGAGCACTGACCACTGAGCACTGGGCACCGGATCAGCTCAGCCGCTCGACCAGCATGGCCTCGCCCTGACCGCCGGCGACGCACATCGTCTCGAGCCCGATCGTCTCGTCGTCGGACTCGAGCCCGTTCAGCAGCGTGGCCATGATCCGCGCCCCGGTCATCCCGAATGGGTGGCCGAGCGCGATGGCCCCGCCGTGCCGGTTGAGCTTCTCGAGCGGGATGTCGCACTCGTCCATGATCGGGATCACCTGGGCGGCGAACGCCTCGTTCAGCTCGACCACGTCGACGTCGCCGATCGTCATGCCCGCCCGCTCGAGGACCTTGCCGATGGCGCCCATCGGGGCGACGCCCATGATCTCCGGCTCGAGCGCGGCGGTGGCCGAGGTGATGATCCGCGCCCGCGGCCTCAAGCCGAGTGCCTTCGCCTTGGTGTCGGACATGACGAGCACTGCGGCCGCGCCGTCGTTCAGTGGGCACGAGTTGCCGGCCGTGACCTTGCCGCCTTCCCTGAAGACGGGCTGGAGCTGGGCCAGCTTCTCGAGCGTCGAGCCCGGCCGCGGGCCGTCGTCCTTGGCCACCTCCGTCCCGTCGGGCAGGGTGACGGGCACGATCTCGCGGTCGAAGAACCCCGACTCCTGTGACTGGACGGCGAGCTCCTGCGATCGCTGGGCGTACTTGTCCATGTCGGCCCGGGAGACCTCGTAGCGGTCGGCCACGTTCTCGGCGGTCACGCCCATCGCGATGTAGGCGTCGGGCTGGCCGTCGCGGCCCTGGAGCCTCTCGTTCTGGTCGGCGGCGCCCGCCATCTCCTGGCGCTCGTTGTAGCGGGAGACCCACTCGACGCCGGCGGCCACGTACACGTCGCCCTGGCCGGCCGCCACCGCGTTCGCCGCCTGGCGGATCGCCTCGAGGCTCGAGGCGCAGTAGCGCGAGATGGTCGCCCCGTTCACCGAGATCGGCAGCTTCTCGGAGAGCAGGACCATGATCCGGGCGATGTTGAACGCCTGGAGGCCTTGAGGGAGGCCGCAGCCGCAGTAGAGCTCCTCGACCGAGGCCGGGTCCACCTCGGGGTTGCGCTCGAGCAGGCGATCCACCACGTAGGCGCCCACCTCGTCGGGGCGAAGCTGGGCCAGCGAGCCCTTGAAGGCCCGTCCGATCGGGGTCCTGATGGCGTCGACGATGACTTGCTCTGGCATCTCGCTCTCCTTGTGGCTGAGGCTCAGATGCTATGCACGCCTACCGCGGGGGCATGCGCAGCGCGCCGTCGAGCCGGATGGTCTCGCCGTTCAGCATCGGGTTCTCGGCGATCTGGCAGGCGAGCAGGGCGTACTCCTCGGGGCGGCCGAGCCGCTGGGGGAACGGCATCTGCTCACCGAGCTTCGCGCGCGTCTCCTCGGGGAGCGCCCCGAGCAGCGGGGTGTCGAACAACCCGGGCGCGATCGTGCAGACCCGGATCCCGTGCCGGGCGAGGTCGCGCGCGGCCGGCAGGGTGAGCGCCACCACCCCGCCCTTCGAGGCCGAGTAGGCGGTCTGCCCGATCTGCCCCTCGAACGCCGCGGCCGAGGCGGTCATCACGATGGCGCCGCGCTCGCCGCCCGCGTCCGGCTCGTTTCGCGCCATGGCCGCGGCGGCCAGCCGCAGCACGTTGTAGGTGCCGATCAGGTTGACCCGCACGACCGTCTCGAACGGTTGGAGCGCCGCCGGCCCCTCGCGGCCGACGGTCCGCTCGGCCCAACCGATCCCCGCGCACGAGACCGCCAGCCGCAGCTCTCCGAACGCCTCGACCGCGCCGGCGACCGCGGCCTCGACCTCGGCCTCGGC
Organism: Thermoleophilaceae bacterium; assembly: GCA_035639555.1. Lineage (GTDB taxonomy): Bacteria > Actinomycetota > Thermoleophilia > Solirubrobacterales > Thermoleophilaceae > DASQXU01. The sequence continues at coordinate 3,145 of DASQXU010000046.1, read as the reverse complement.
AGTCACGTCGGCCCGAAAGGAGATCGCGTCCCCGCCCAGCTCGGAGGCCAGCGAGGCCGCCCGGTCGGCGTCCAGGTCGGCGATCGCCACCCGTGCGCCCCGCGCCGCCAGCTCGCGCGCTGTCGCGGCGCCGAGACCCGACGCCCCACCGGCCACCACCGCTCCGACTCCCCCCAGCTCCATCGGGCCCGGGAGGCTACCCGAGCTCAGCGCGGGGAGGCCAGGGCCAGGCCGAACAGGCCGCCGTCGTCGGTGTAGAAGCCGTCGAGCCGGAAGCCGGCCCCCGCCAGCTCGGACTCGACCGCCTCCCGGGTGAACTTCGCGCTCACCTCGGTGCGCATCTCCTCCCCGTCGGCGAAGGTGACCTCGAGCCCCGCGCCGTCGACGTGCACCCGCTGGGGGCCGACCGCCCGCAGCCGCATCTCGATCCACGAGCTGGCCTCGTCGAAGAACGCCACGTGCTCGAACGCCTCGAGCTCGAAGTCGGCGTCGAGGCCGCGGTTCACGACCCGCAGCACGTTGCGGTTGAACTCGGCGGTTAGCCCGAGCGAGTCGTTGTAGGCCGCCTCGAGCACACCGCGGTCCTTCACGAGGTCGGTGCCGAGGAGCAGCCGATCCTCCGCGCCCATGAGCGCCCGCAGCCGGCCCAGGAAGGCGGCGCGCTCCTCCGGGTAGAGGTTTCCGATCGTTCCTCCGAGGAAGGCGAACAGCCGACGGCGGCCCTCCGGCAGGCGCTCGAGGTCCCGCGAGAAGTCGCCGACGACGCCGTGGACGCGGAGACCCGGGTAGAGCGCGATCAGCTCGCGCGCCGACGCCTCGACCACCGACTCCGCCACGTCGAAGGGCACGTAGCGGCGCAGCTCGCCCGCGCCGGCCATCGCGTACAGCAGCGCCCGGGTCTTCGACGCCGTGCCCGACCCGAGCTCCACGAGCTCCTGCGCGCCGGAGCGGGTCACGATCTCGGGGGCGCGGCGGTTCAGGATCTCCCGCTCGCATCGGGTCGGGTAGTACTCCGGGAGCGCGGTGATCCGCTCGAACAGCTCGGATCCCCGCTCGTCGTAGAAGTACTTGGGCGGCAGCTCCTTTGGCTCGCGGGTGAGGCCGGCGCGGACGTCGTCGGCCAGTGAGTCGAGCAGGCCGCCCTCGAGGTGGCGCTCGATTCGCACGCGAGGCTCCGGCAGGACGCTCCTCACGGCGACACGTCCACGACGCAGCGAAAGCCCGCGAAGATCTGGCGCCGCTGCGGGTAGTCCCAGTTTCTGAAGGTCGGGCTCGCCACCCGCGGGCGCGTGGCCCACGAGCCACCCCGCAGCACCTGGTAGGGACCGCCGAAGAAGATCTCCGAGTACTCGCGGTAGGGAAAGGCCCGGAAGCCGGGGTAGGGCATGAAGTCGCTCGCGGTCCACTCCCAGCAGTCGCCGATCAGGCCCAGGCACCCGGACGGCGAGGAGCCTTTGGGGTAGGCGCCGGCCGGAGCCGGCCCGAAGGCCAGCTGGTCGAGGTTCGCCCGGGCCTCGTCGGGGTCCTCGTCTCCCCAGGGGTAGGCGCGCTTCTCGGCGAGCGCCGCGTCCCAGCTCGCGGCCTTCTCCCACTCGAGCTCGGTGGGCAGGCGGGCCCCGCGCCAGCGTGCGAAGGCCTCGGCCTCGAAGTAGGAGACGTGCATGACCGGGAGCTCCGGCCGCAGCGGCTCGATCCGCTCGAAGCTCCGCACCCGGCCCTCGGGGGTCCAGTAGAGCGGCCGCTCCGCGCCGTCGGACTCGAGCCACGCCCGGCCGGCCTCCGACCAGAGCTCGGGACGGTGGTAGCCGCCGTCCTCGATGAACTCGAGGTAGGCGCCGTTGGTGACCGGGGCGCGGTCGATCTCGAACGCCGCGGTCTCGACCGCGTGGCGGGGGCGCTCGTTGTCGTAGGCGAAGCCGCCTTCGGGGGCCCCGATGGCGACGGGGCCGGCGTCGATGCGAACGGTGCCGGCAGGTGACGACGGCGGGCCGGGGAGCGGGCGGCGCTCGGGCCGGTAGACCCCCGGCTGCGCGAGCGCGAGCGTCTGGAGCATGGTCTCGGTGTGCTGGTGCTCGTGGCGGACGATCATCTCCCAGACGAAGGCGTCCCGGTTCAGGCGGTCGCCGTCGGGTCCGAGATCGACCCGCGCGAGCACCTCGAGGGCGCGCTCGCGCACATCGACCATGAAGCCCAACGCGTCGTTACGCCCGAGGTAGGGGAGATCGCCGCGGCGCGTGCGCGGCGTGAGGGTGGCGTCGTAGACCTCGGACAGCTCGGGGCGCAGCGGAGCCAGGCCGCCGGCCTGCTGGCACAGCCAGAGGTCCTCGAAGGCGGCGATGTGACCGAGGTCCCACACCAGGGGGCTCATGAGCGGGCTATGGACGCGCTCGAGGTCCTCCGTGCTCACCGGCTCGACCAGCGCGAGCGTGCGCTCCCGGGCCTCGGTGAGCAGCGCCCGATACCGGTCCTTGACCAGCGCGTCGACCCCTCCGAGGGGCGGTGTTTGAGTTGGGCGCGAGGGCACCGGGGGCCGATCCGATCCTACAGGGGCCGTTCGCATCGGGGCCGGAGGCGGATCAGCTCCGGGCGGCCGGTGGCGCGGCCGGCGAGCGCCCGCGCCACCGGCGCGGGCCCTCCGCTACTCGGTTACCCGCTCGATCAGGAAGGAGATCCGGACCAGCGCGCGCCACTCGTCGAGGTTGTCGCCGCGCAGGCCGGTCGACATGACGTCCACCGCCTTGATGTTGCGGAGCGTCTGTCTCGCCTCCTGAAGGGCCGCCTGAACGGCGGCGTCGGAGCTCTCGCTCGAGCTCCCGACCAGCTCGATGATCTTGGTGACCGCCACGCTCTCCTCCTTTCGCGTTCGCCGGAACCTATCCGCGCCTAGCCCTTGGGGGCAAGCGCCTCGACGAGCCGCCCGGAGGCGTCGGGGTCCATCCGCTCCGCCGGGCCGCCGGCGGGGACGATGAAGACCACCGGCACGTCGACCCCCCGCTCGCCATAGGCGGCGAGTCGCGCCCGCTGGGCGGGCGGGTCGCCCACCACGAAGATGTCCTCGACCAGCTCGGTGGGCGCCAGCCCAAGCGCCCGCCGCCGGTCGCCGCCGCGCTCCAGGAGCTCTCGGGCGGGCGCTTCTGCCTCGGGA
>DASQXU010000045.1:0-4095 GCA_035639555.1 Thermoleophilaceae bacterium | reverse complement strand
GTCCGGAAGCGGACGGCGAGCCGCTCGAGCTCGAGGTCGCCGTACGGCGGCAGCCGCTCGCCGAGCGGCAGTAGGTACTGGGCGATGTTGTAGTGAAACGGCGTCGAGTAGTCGTCGGTATCGAGCGTGCCGCCCCACCTGAATCGCCGCTCGAGCACCAGCACGCGGGCGCCGGCACGGGCCAGATAGGCGGCGCAGGTGAGGCCGTTCGGGCCGGCGCCGATGACGATCACGTCGTAGCGGTCGTCTGCCACCGCAATCACCTCCCGGCGCCGACGAGCTCGCGATCGAGCTCGAGCGGCTCGAGGAGTCGCTCGATGTTCTCGAGGAACCACGCCACCGGCCGGTGCACCCACCAGGGCTGGTTGCGGACGCCGAGGTCCTCGGCCACGACCTGGGCCGCGTTGTAGCCCGCGGCCATCCAGGTCAGGCCGAGCGGCCAGACCGAGTTCGACATGTAGAGGCCCTTGATCGGAAGCCGGTAGGGCATCCGGTCGAGGATCCACTGGTCCTCGGAGAAGTCACCGCCGAGCACCTGTCCGTAGACCGCGGTCGGGTTGAGCCGCCAGATGTCGACCGGCGTCCACTGGTAGGCGTCGAGGATGCGATCCTTGAACCCAGGCGCGATCGAGTCCATCACGGCGTGCCGCCGCTCGAGCATCTCGTCCCGGATCGGGCCGTCCCACGCCTCGGGACCGCCGTGGCGGCGAAGCGGATAGGGCATCGCCTCCTCGCCGCGGATGACCCGCTGGCCCTCGGGCGAGACGGCATTGGGGTCGCACTTCCCGTAGTCGAGGATCTCGATCAGCTTCCCGAACGACTCCCAGTGGTCGTTGTTGATCACGTGCAGCACGTGCTGCTTCGCGTCCTCCCAGGAGTCGTAGGCGCGGTAGATCAGGTGCGCCTTGGTGACCAGCGGGTCGAAGTCCGCCGAGCCCCAGGGCATCTCCCCGTCGATCAGCCAGGAGGTCACGGTCGAGCCACGCTCGTCCATCTTCCAGTGCTTCATCTTGGCGGCGAGCCGCGAATCGAAGGCGTCGAGCGTCCGCTCGCCGACGAGGTCGAGCGTGACCCGGGCGCCGGCGTTCGAGATCACGGCGCGACGCGCCTCGATCCGCGCCCCCGGGAACACGGCGCGCTGTGAGAGGGTGACCGCGCGCGCCTTGCCGTCCTCGACGTCGATCGACTCGACCGGACAGTTGGTAAGAATGGTGCCGCCGTGGTCGAGGAAGCAGCGGCTCATCGCGTCGACGAGCGCGCCGTTGCCGCCGATGCCCATCGCCGTGGTGTAGAAGAGGCTCAGGGCGACGGCGAACGCCCCCTGGCCGCGCGAGAGCGGAGCCCCCTGCAGGTGCAGGGCCACCGGGCAGATGAAGGTCTGCCTCACCCGGTCCGCCTCGAAGGTCAGCTCGATCAGCTCGTACGCCGTCATCGACGACAGCTCCTCCACCGAGCGTCCCATCACGTAGCCGCAGAGCCGCAGGATCTGCTCGAACTTGCCCACGTCGGGGTGCGGGCTGTAGAAGGCGAGCTCGTTCATCTCGACCATCTTCTCCAGCACCCTCGTCTGGATCTGGAGGACGGTCTCGCCGTCCCTCTCCGAGTGGCGCGCAAAGTTCTCGGCGGTCCGCTCGGGGTCGTAGCAGATCAGGCAGTTCGTCCCGTCGGGGTGCGCCGTTCCGAGCACGACGGGGCTGGTACGGATTTGGTAGCCGTAGCGCGACTCGAGCTCGAGGTCTTCGATCGCCGGCGAGTTGCCGGAGAAGTTGATCGAGGCGTGCGGGCTGTCGAGGGTCTGCGGCCACGTCTCGTGGGTCGGGCAAAAATTCCCGAGCTCCGGCCGGGCCTCGACGAGCGCCACCTTGAGCCCCGCCTTTTGAAGGTACGCCGCAGCCGGAAGTCCGCCCGAAATGCCGCCGCCCACGACGACCACGTCGTAGGTATCCATGCTCCCTCCTCGTGCCTCTCGTACAGCTGAGGCCGCGGGACGCCAACAGCGTACGACCTCAGACGCGATGGTAAATCGTCGCAACAGACCGCACAACGCCGTCCATCGCGGCGATCGCGGAGCTCGGCGGTTTAGTGCGGCACGGGTCATCGGGCGTGGCCCTCGCGACCGCCGCGGCATGGTCGCTCGGGCCCGCCTCGGGGTCGTCCAAGGGCAGTGGGGGAGCGAGCCCCTCGTGTCCCAGGCCACGCAGCGCGTCGATCGTGGCGCCGTAGACCCGCGGATCGGTGCCGGCGCCCGGAATTAGAACGAAGGTGGCCATTGCTGCGGGTCGATTCGACGACCGAGCTCGCCATTATGAGTGTGGACAGAGAGCCCGAGGTGCGGCTTCCGGCGGCAACGGACGGGTAGAAGAAGCGCCGGAAATGGCGAGAAGGCATTCCAGCCCGTGATTCGCCTTAACCCCGGCGAGGCCGGCCTCGTGGTCGGCTGGTGTTCGGCCGCCGAACCCGACCCTGGCTGGGCTGGCGTCTGATCCGGGGGGCGGGGTCTTCGTAAGGGCCGATGTTGAGGTGGTCGTCGTCGCCCAGTCACTCGGCGCCTTCGCCGGCCCCCTGGTCGCCGAGCAGATCTCCGCCGCCCTGCTCGTGCTCCTCGCCCCGATGGTGCCGGCGAGCGGCGAGACCGCGGGCGAGTGGTGGCAGAACACGGGTCACCCCGAGGCCATCGCTCACCTGACCGAGCGCTTCGGCCCGATGGCTGACTGGGGGCAGGAGGCGTTCGAGGAGGTCTTCCTCCACGACGTCGACCCGGCGGTCGCGCGCGAAGCCGCGCGGTTCAGCGGCGCCCCCGGGCCCGGCATGTTCAGCGAGCCCTGGCCGCTCGCCGGTTGGCCCGATATCCCAACGCGCGTCCTCTGCCCCCGCGAGGACCGGCTCTTCCCGTGGGGCTTCCAGGAGCGGGTGGTGGGCGAGAGGCTTGGCCTCAGCCTCGACGAGATCGCCGGTGGTCACCTCGCGATGCTCTCCCGGCCCGCCGAGCTCGCACGACGCCTGGTCGAGCTCCACGAGGAGCGGCGCGCTAGAGCCAAATTCGCGCGATGAATCGAACAGCGGAGCGGAAAGAACTCGACCAGCATGGGAGCTGGCGCGCGACCAGAGGCCCGCACCGAGCCCCTGTAGCGAGAGGGCTGAGTGCGGACGTCTGCCGCCGACTCAACCGCAGCCGCAGTTACCGCCGCAGCAGCCGACTGTGGCCGCTCGGCCCACGGACGGCTGCTCGGAGGCGCTGTTGGTCGCGAACACCGAGAGCAGCCTGGTTAGCCGCTCGGAGCCGCAGTTGCTGCAGGTGAGGCCGTCGCGGTCGCCGTTTCGGACGAGCTCCTCAAAACGCGTCTCGCATTCCATGCACAGGAACTCGTAGATCGGCACCTCGGGGAGTTTGCCAGACGCTCCGCTTCATTGGCGTTCCGATCGGTCCGATGAGGTCTTGCTCTCGCGCAGCGCCAAGCCCGAGCGGCTCGGCGAGCGCGACGACCGCCTGGCCCGGCTTCTCGACCGCGATGGGCTTTTCCTGTCATCGACGGCATGGCCGACCGCGAGCGCGGCGACCGCGTCTGCGTCCGTATCGTTGGAGCCGCGCCAGGCGACGACCTGATCGGGTCGGATAAGCGCGAGCGGCGCCTCGTAGAGGTCGCGTGCCTGCTTCTCGGGCACGTCGACGACCTCGAGCTCGATCCCAAGCCGGCGGGCTGCGTGGGTCAGGCGGCGGCCGGGCGGCGGTGCGGGGCCAAGCCGCAGCAGCGTCCACTCGAAGCCGAAGGCGTCGAACAGCGACCGATCCTCGTCGAGCCATAGGTGCGGCGCGCGCCCGCCCGGGGATGCGCTGGGCTCGTAGCTGTTGGCGGAGTCCGGCGGAGCCCGCGAGCCGTCGTACGCGATTACCGGCGAGGCGGCATAGCGGGTGCCGAACGTGATGCCTGGGATGTTGAACTCAGCGCGGCCGTGCTTCTCAAGGTACTCACCGGCCTCGCGCCGCAGGCGTTCCCCGCGCGGCCCGTCGTCCTCGAGCCCCTCCTTGGGCACGAAGCGACCCAGCGACTCGGCGAACCCGCGCGCATAGCCGGTGTTGCCGACAGCGGCGGGCCT
>DASQXU010000044.1:0-5990 GCA_035639555.1 Thermoleophilaceae bacterium | reverse complement strand
GCGATGGAGGTGTCCTCGCACGCGCTCGAGCTCGGCCGGGTCGCCGGGATCGAGTTCGCCTGCCGGGTGTTCACGAACCTCACCCAGGACCACCTCGACTTCCACGGCACCATGGACGCCTACTTCGAGGCCAAGCGGCGCCTGTTCCGGTCCGGCTCCGGCCCGGCGGTCTTGAACCTCGACGACCCCTACGGTCGGCGCCTGGCCGCCGAGCTCCCGGACGCGATCGGCTTCGCGGTCGGGCGCGGGGCCGCCTACCGCGCGCTCGACGTGAGCTTCGACGTGCATGGCTCGCGCTTTCGCTGCCTGACCCCGGAGGGCGAGCTCCCGCTCGAGCTGCCGCTGCCCGGACTGTTCAACGTCCAGAACGCGCTGGCGGCGGTGGCGTCGGCGCGCGCGCTCGGCGTCCCGCTCGAGACGATCCGCCGCGCGCTCCCGACCTTCGGGCACGTGCCGGGGCGCTTCGAGCCGGTGGACGAGGGACAGGGGTTCGGCGTGCTGGTCGACTACGCGCACACCCCCGACTCGCTCGAGAACGTGCTGCGCGCCGCCCGCGAGGTGGCCCGCGGGCGGGTGTGGGCGGTGTTCGGCGCCGGCGGTGACCGCGACCGCCTGAAGCGGCCGCTGATGGGCGAGGCGGCGCGCCGGCTGGCCGACCGGGTGATCGTGACCTCGGACAATCCCCGCTCCGAGGACCCCGAGGCGATCATCGACGAGATCATGGTCGGCGCCGGGCCCGACGCCGAGCGCGAGGTCGAGCGCCGGCGGGCGATCGAGCTCGCGGTGGAGGGCGCGGAACCAGGCGACGTGGTGGTGATCGCCGGCAAGGGCCACGAGCAGGGTCAGGAGTTCGCCGGGGGGCGCAAGGAGCCGTTCGACGATCGGGCGGTGGCGCGGGAGGCGCTGCGGGCCCGCCTGGGCGCGCACGCATGACGGGGCGCACCGCCGCCTGGGTGGCTGAGGCCGCAGGCGCCGAGCTTCGCCGCGGCGACGCGGCGGCCGAAGGCCCGGCCCGGGCGGTGGTCGACTCGCGCCTGGTCCGGCCGGGCGATCTGTTCGTCGGCCTCCGCGGCGCGCGGGCCGACGGCGGCGCGTTCGCGCCCGGGGCGCTCGCGGCCGGGGCCTGGGGGGTGCTGGTCGCCCCCGAGCACATACAGCCCGCCGCGGCGGCGGGCCGGGGCCACGTGCTGGCGGCGAGCGATCCGCTTCGCGCCCTCCAGTCGCTGGCCCGGGCCTGGCGGCGGGAGCTCGCCGCCCGCGCGGTCGGGATCACCGGCTCGACCGGCAAGACCTCGACCAAGGACATCCTGGCCGCCCTGCTTCGCCCGCACCTGCGCACCCACGCAAACCGGGAGAACCTGAACACCGAGGTCGGGCTCCCACTGTCGGTGCTCGAGGCCGGCCCGGAGACCGAGGCCCTGGTGCTCGAGATGGCCATGCGCGGCGAGGGCCAGATCGCCGAGCTGACGGCGATCGCCGAGCCCGACGCTGGGGTGATCGTCAACGTCGGTCCGGTCCACCTCGAGCTGCTCGGGACGGTCGAGCGGGTGGCCGCGGCCAAGGCCGAGCTGATCCGCGACCTGCGCCCGGGCGCCGCCTGCGTGGTGCCGGCTGGCGAGCGCCTGCTCGAGGCCCACCTGCGGCGCGACCTCGACACGATCACCTTCGGCCCGGGCGGGCAGGTCCGCCTGGAGTCGTTCGAGGACGGGCTGGCGCGGATCGACGCTCGCGGCCAGCCGGTCGAGCTCGAGCTCTCCTACTCGGAGCCGCACAACCTGCTCAACACCCTGGCCGCGGTCGGCGCGGCCCTCGCGGTGGGGGTCACGCCGGGCGGCCGGGTCGAGCCGCGGTTCTCGTCGCTGCGCGGCCAGGTGGTCGAGCTCGGGGGCGGCGTGACCGTGGTCAACGACTGCTACAACGCCAACCCGATGTCGATGCGCGCCGCCCTCGAGCACCTCGCGGCGAGTCCCGCCGAGCGGAGGATCGCGGTTCTCGGGGCGATGGCCGAGCTCGGCCCGGGCGCCGCGGGATACCACCGGGAGGTCGGCCGGCGGGCCGCCGAGCTCGGCATCGACCTGCTCGTGACCGTCGGGGAGGAGGCGCTGCCCTACGCGGAGCGCTTCGACGGCGAGACGCGGGCCGTCCGAACGCCGGAGGAGGCCGGCGCGCTACTCGAGGAGCTCGCGCGGCCGGGCGACCGGGTCCTGGTCAAGGCCTCGCGCTCGGTCGGTCTCGAGAGGGTCCTGGCCGCATGATGCCGGGTCGCACTCAAGGCCGGGACGGCTAGCGATGGGCAAGGTGCTGATCGCCGGGATGGGGTCGCTTCTCATCTGCATGTTCCTCGGCCCGCGGTTCATCGCGCTCCTGCGCGCGCGCGAGTTCGGCCAGCAGATCCGCGAGGAGGGCCCCGAGGGCCACGCCGGCAAGGCGGGGACCCCCACCATGGGAGGGCTCGTGATCATCCTCTCGGTCGCCGTCCCGTTCCTGATCCTCAGCAAGTACCGCGCCGCGAGCCTGGCCGTCTTCGGCACCACGCTGGCCAGCGCAGCCCTGGGCTTCGCGGACGACTGGACCAAGCTTCAGAAGAAGCGCTCGCTGGGCGTCTCCGGCCGCACGAAGCTGCTCGTCCAGGCCGCGATCGCGCTCGGCCTGTGGCTGATGGTCACGAAGTATGTGGGGCTCGAGGACACGCTCCGCCTGCGGGTCTTCGACGCCACGGTCGACCACCTCGGGCTCGCCTATCCGGTGCTGATCTTCCTCGTGCTCGCCGGGTCGACCAACGGCGTGAACCTCACCGACGGGCTCGACGGGCTCGCCGCCGGCTGCGTGGCGATCGTCCTGCTCGCGTTCACCGCGATGACGTTCATCACCCGCGGCCAGGAGGACCTCGCGCTCCTCTCGAGCTGCCTGGTCGGCGCCTGCGTCGGCTTCCTGTGGTTCAACTCGTTCCCGGCCTCGGTGTTCATGGGCGACACCGGCTCGCTCGGGCTCGGGGGGGCGATCGCGGCCATGGCCGTGCTGACCAAGACCGAGGTCCTGCTCGTGATCATCGGCGGCATCTTCGTGATCGAGGCCCTGTCGGTCGCCATCCAGGTGTTCACCTTCCAGCGCTTTCGCAAGCGCGTCTTCCTCATGGCCCCGATCCACCACCACTTCGAGCTCATGGCCTGGTCGGAGACGAAGATCATCCTGCGCTTCTGGATCGTCGCCGCCATCTGCTCGGCGATCGGCTTCACGCTCTACCAGGCGTCCATCCGGTGACCCGCCCGGGCCTGCCGCCGGGGCCCTACCTGGTCGTCGGGCTGGCCCGCTCGGGCGCGGCGGCGGCCGGGATGCTGAGCGCCCACGGCGAGGTGATCGGCTGCGACGCCGCCGAGCCCGAGGCGGCGCGGAGGCTCCCCGGGGTCGAAGTCCACCTCCGGACCGACGGGGTGGAGCTGCTGGGTGGGGTGCGCACGGTCGTAAAGAGCCCCGGAGTGCCGCGCGAGGCGGCGGTGGTTGCCGAGGCGCTGCGGCGGGGCGTGCCGGTCCTCGGCGAGCTGGAGCTAGCCTGGCGGCTGCTGCCGAACCGCTTCCTCGCGGTGACCGGGACCAACGGGAAGACCACGACGGTCGAGCTGCTCGGGGCGATCCACCGCGAGGCTGGCGTGCCGGTCGCGGTGGCCGGGAACGTGGGGAGGCCGCTCGCCTCGCTGGTCGGCGCCGAGCGGGCGCAGACCGTCGTGGTCTGCGAGGTCTCGAGCTTCCAGCTCGAGGACGCCGAGGCCTTCGCCCCCGAGTGCGCGGTGCTGCTGAACCTGGAGGAGGACCACCTCGACCGCCACGGGAGCTTCGCCGCCTACCGCGCGGCCAAGCTGCGCATCTTCGAGAACCAGGGCTCGGACGCGGTCGCGGTGCTGCCGCCCGACACGGAGGCTCCGGGAGCGGCCCGGCGGGTGACCTTCGGCCCGCCCGGCGCCGACCTCGCGCTCGAGGATTGGGAGCTTCGCTTCCGGGGGGCGCCGCTGATCCCGGCCGCCGCCGTGCGCCTGCGGGGCGCGCACAACCTCGAGAACGCGATGGCCGCGGCCGCCGCCGCGCTCTCGACCGGCATCGGGCCGGAGGCGGTCGCCACCGCGCTCCGGACCTTCGCCGGGGTCCCGCACCGGCTCGAGGAGGTGGCGAGCGCGGGCGGCGTGCTCTACATGAACGACTCCAAGGCGACCAACGTGGCCTCGGCGGTGCGGGGCATCGAGGCCTTCCCGGGCGGCGTCCACGCGATCCTCGGCGGCAGCCTCAAGGGCGGCGGCTTCACCGGGCTGCGGGAGGCGGTGGACGAGCGCTGCCGGGCCTGCTACCTGATCGGGCAGGCCGCCGAGCGCCTCGCCGCCGACCTCGACGGGGCGGCCCCGCTCGTACGCTGCGGAACCCTCGCGCGGGCTGTCGCCGCGGCGTCCGAGGCGGCGCGGCCGGGGGAGGTCGTGCTGCTCTCGCCGGCCTGCGCGAGCTTCGACCAGTTCCGGGACTACGAGGAACGGGGCGAGCGCTTCCGCTCCCTGGCGCGGGCGGCGAGCGCGGCGGCATGAATACGGCGCCCGGCGTCGAAGCTCCACCGGATGGCCGGCCGCAGGGCGCGACCGCTCGAGTACTCGCTCCTCTACACGGCGACGCTGTGCATGCTCGCGGCCGGCGCGGTCATGGTCTACTCGGCCAGCTCCGCCGAGTCGCTGCTCGGCGGGTCCGGCGACCCCCTCTACTACCTCAAGCGCTACGTGGCCTTCGGGCTGGTCGGGTTCGCGGTCATGGAGCTGATGCGCCGGCGCGGCCTGCGGGTGGTGCGCTCGCTCACGGGGCCGCTCCTGGGGATCTCCTTCTTCCTGACGCTCGCGGTGATGGTGCCCGGGATCGGGGTCAATGTGAACGGCGCCACCCGCTGGCTCGCCGCCGGCCCGGTGCAGTTCCAGCCCTCGGAGCTGCTCAAGCTCGCGCTCGTCCTCTACGCGTGCCAGCTGCTCGCCACCCGCCCGCGCGCGACGTGCACGCTCGGCGGGGTGGTCAAGCCGCTGCTGCTGGTGGTCGGAGCCGCCTGCCTGCTGCTGCTGGCCGAGCCCGACATGGGTACCGCGATCGTCGTCGCGCTCTCGATTGCTGCGCTGCTGGTGGCCGCCGGGGTGCCGCTGCGGCACTTGGGGGTGATCGCCGCCGCCATCCTCGCCCTCGCCCTGATCGTGGCCGTGGCCGCGCCCTACCGGCGGGCGCGGCTCACCTCGTTCGTCGACCCGTTCGCCGACGCCCGCGGCTCGGGCTTCCAGACCGTCCAGTCGCTCGTGGCCGTGGGCTCGGGCGGGCTGTTCGGTGTCGGGCTCGGCGAGTCGGTGCAGAAGATCTTCTACCTCCCCGAGGCCCACACCGACATGATCTTGGCCGTGATCGCGGAGGAGCTCGGGCTGGTCGGGGTCGCATCGGTCGCCTTCCTGTACGGGATGGTGGCCTACGCCGGCCTGCGCACGGCCAAGCTCGCCGCCGAGCGCTACCCGAAGCTGCTCGCCGCCGGGATCACCTCGCTGATCGCCTGCCAGGCCACGCTCAACTTCTTCGCGGTGCTCGGCCTCGCCCCGCTCACAGGCGTCCCGCTGCCGTTCATCTCCTACGGGAGCAGCAACCTGGTGGTGATGATGGCGGGGATGGGCCTGCTGCTGAACGTCGCGGCCACCGGGGGCCGAGCCGAGCGCGCGACCCGGCCGCGGCTGCGGGCGATCGACGGAGGGGGACGTGCCGCGCATCGTGATCGCGGCCGGCGGCACCGCGGGTCACGTCGTGCCGGCGCTCGCGGTCGCCGGCGCGCTGCGGGCGAAGGGGGCTGAGGCCGAGTTCATCGGCGGCGAGCGGGCCGAGGCCGAGCTCGTTCCGGCCGCCGGCTACCCGCTCCACCGGCTCGCGGTCGCCGGGCTCGACCGCTCGAACCCGCTGAGGGCGGCGCGGGCCGTCGCCGTGGCAGCCGTCGCGGTCCC
>DASQXU010000043.1:0-23850 GCA_035639555.1 Thermoleophilaceae bacterium | reverse complement strand
CGATAGGCCGTCCGCTGAGGCGTAGCGGCTGCGCGGCGGGTGTGGCAGCGGGCCGGCCAACGGGTCGACCTCCAGCCGAGGTGCTCGAGCGGTTGTAGCGCGAGGTCCGCCCTCGATCGTCGTTAGCAGGACGTACTGTGCGGTGCTGTCCTTCGGTGTCGTCCGAAGAGTTCGCCGGGGTAACTGCGACTGGCCAACGGCCGACGGGGCGCGTCGTGGCGAGCGCGCCCCGTCGGATCGGGATTGGCGAGGGTTCAGCTCTTGGTGACCGTGAAGACCGTGTGCTGCCCCCCGGCGTAGTGGCCGGGCACGTTGCAGAAGAGCATGTAGCGGCCCGGCTTCAGCGTCAGCTTCCCGCGGCTGCATGTCGTCGATCATGCCCTGGGCCGCGCTCTCGGTCGACCGACCGGGGGCGTCGAACTTGATCGGCATGCGCTCGATCATGAACTCGTGCTTGATCTGCCCGACGTCGCGGGCCACGAAGGTGACCTTCCCGGCGCCGACGCTCGTGTACTGCGGCCGGACCCACATCTCCCCGAGCCGGACCTGCACGGTGGCGGCGGGCGCCGCGCGACCGCCGTCCCCGCTCCCATCATCCCCCCGCCCATGGCCGGGGTGCTCGGGCCGGGTGAGCGGCCGCTGGCGCCCTCGGGGTCTCGACCGATGGCGACCATCGTTCAGAGGACGACAAGCAGCGCTTGTGAGGCCATTGTCGCCAGCAGGAGCGGCGCAAGCCGCCGTCGGTGGGGTGAGCGCCTCGTGATCGTCCAGCAGGTAGGCCAGCTCTCCGTCAAGCCCGCCTGTGCGGCCCGGAGGGCCCGCCCACGCCGTCGGCGATCGGGCCGGCGTCGATCCCAGTGCCACGGCAGTGTCGTCGAGCGAACCCGCACGGCGTTCCAACAACTCGGCTCCCCGGTAACGACATGGCCGGCCGCATCGAACAAATCGCGGCGCCGCCCAAGAGCTCTCCGGCGACGCTCAAGCGCTCAACCAGCTCGTCGCGCGGCTCAGACCACTGCCTGACACGGGTGCTCGCCCTTATGCATGGGACGGGGCCATGTCGGCGGGCGTGCCGGCGGCCACGCTCGCGCTTTTGCGTGGAGGAGCAGTGCAGCGCGGCGGAGCGCCGAAGGGCGCCGGCTCTCCGTCAGTGGTCGCCCTCGTCGACCGCGCGCAGGGCGGGCCTGGCGTCAGACGCGGACTCGTCGAGCTCCGCGGACAGTGCTTCGCTCTCGAAGCGGGCTAGGGCCTCCTCGCACGACGCCACGGCCGCGGCGGCCTCCTTACCGCCTGGCGCGTCGAAGTAGTCGCGGGCGCGGATCGCGGCGAGCCACTTCTGATGGCGGGCCAGGTCGACGTCGGACTCCTCAAGCTCGGTGTACGTCGCCCGGCCGCGACGACGCTCGTGCGCGAGCTCCTCGTGGAACTGCCGCGTGCGCTCGACCAGCTCTCGGTACTCATCCTCCCGCTCGCGCTGGATCGCGTTGATGATCGCGGTCTCCTGCCGGGCGTCGGTGAGCTTGATGCGGAGCATCTGCCCGTGGCCGTCCTCCGCGCGCAGGCGCGTCACGAGCCGTGCCACCGCGCGCGTGGTCTTCGGCGTCGCCGGGAGCACGCACACCGACTGCTGCAGGTAGTGGGCGCCGAGGCGGCGCAGGTTGCGCCAGGCGTAGACGCGCAGCGTCGAGGAGCCGCCGCCCGGCGTGGAGACGCTGATCAGCAACCACTCATGCGCCACGTAGGGCGATGATCCCAGACCCGCAGCGCGGTTCGGTGTTCCGCGGAGGAACGTATCATTCGTTTCATGGCGAGCGCAACGCGGGCCTCGCTTCTCGCCGACCGGGCGCCCGCCGTCCCGGTCCACGCACAGCCGCCCCAGGCCGTGTGGGAGCGTACCGGCAGCCGCCCGGGCGGGCTCACGGCCGAGGAGGTCGCGAGCCGTCGCGGCACGGCGACGGCGCGGACCGAGGGCAGCCAGGCCGGGGCCGTCCTGGAGGAACTCGCCGAGTCGCTCGCCGAGCCGCTCATGCTGCTGCTGATCGCGGTCGCCGTGCTCTCGGCGATCTTCGGCGAGCTTCGCGACGCGATCGCGATCTTCGCGGTCATCGTGACCATCGGCGCCGTCGAAGCGGTCGCCGAGGTCCGGGCCAAACGCGCGCTGCGGGCGCTGCGCGACCTGAGCGCCCCAAATGCGCTCGTCCGGCGGGCGGGCGCCGCGCAGGCGGTCCCGCTCGGCGGGCTCGTGATCGGCGACGTGCTGCTCGTCGAGGCGGGCAGCATCGTCGCCGCGGACGCGCGTGTCGTCGAGGCCGACGGCCTGGCCGCCGACGAGTCGCGGCTGACCGGCGAGCCCGTGGCGGCCGCGAAGGGGCCCGAGCCCGTCGACGCCGACGCGCCGCTCGCCGAGCGCTCCTCGCTGCTCCATGCCGGGACCGCCGTCGTCACCGGCGCCGGCGAGGCGGTCGTCGTCGCGCTCGGCGACGACACTGAGATCGGACGGGTCGGGCGCCTCGTAGCGGGCGCCAAGGAGCCGCCGACCCCGCTCCAGCGTGCGATGGCCGAGCTGGCGCGCGCCGCGCTGATCGTGGCGGTGGCGGCGTGCGTGCTCGTGCCGCTGCTCGGCGTGCTCCGGGGCCAGCCGGCGCGCGAGATGCTGCTCGACGGGCTGACCCTTGCCTTCGCCACGATTCCCGAGGAGCTGCCGATCCTGGTGACGGCGCTCGTGGCGCTCGGCGGTCTGCGCCTGGCGCAGCACGGCGTGCTCCTGCGGCGGCTGCGCGCCGCCGAGGCCGTCGGCGCAATGACCGTGCTGGTCGCCGACAAGACCGGGACGCTGACCGAGAACCGGCTGCTCATCGAGCACGTCGACGGCGACCGCGAGCACGTGCTGGCCGTCGCCGCCGCGGCGCACGGGGCGGCACCCGCACAGGACTCGGTCGACCGCGCGCTGGCGGAGGCCGCGAGCGAGCGCCCGGCGAGCGACAGGCCCGCGCGGCATCCCTTCGACCCGGTGCGCCGCCGCGAGAGCGCGGTGTGGCGCGAGCCCGACGGCGCGTGGGTGGCCGTGAAGGGCGCGCCCGAGGCCGTGCTCGACGCGTGCGCGCTGTCCGAGACCGAGCGCGCGGCGGTGCTCGCGGATGTCAAGCGGCTCGCGGACGACGGCCTGCGCGTCATCGCGGTGGCCGAGCGCCGCGTCGCCGCGGCGCCGATCGATGCCGCCGACGCCGAGGCGGACCTCGCCTTCGTGGGCCTGGCCGCCTTCCGCGACCCGCTGCGCGCCGGGGTCGGCGACGCCGTGGCCGAGCTCGCCCATGCCGGCGTGCGGACAATCGTCGTCAGCGGCGACCACCCCGAGACCGTCGCCGCGACCGCCCGCGAGGCCGGCGTGCACTGCTCCGAGGTCCTGCACGGCGGGGCGCCGCTCGACGCGCTGGACGACGACGGGCTCGCCGAGCGGCTTCGCGGCGAGGCCGTCATCGCCCGGGCGACGCCCGAGGACAAGCTGCGGCTCGTCCGCGTCCTCCAGGACCGCGGGGAGTCCGTCGCGGTCACCGGCGACGGCGTCAACGACGCGCCGGCCCTCGCCGCGGCTAACGTCGGCATCGCGATGGGCGCGCGCGGGACCGACCTCGCCCGAGAGGCGGCCGACCTCGTGCTGGTCGACGATGCTTACCCGACGATCGTCGGCGCCGTCGAGGGCGGCCGCGGCCTCGCCTCCCAGCTCCGGCGCGCGGTCGCGTTCTACCTCGGCGCCAAGCTCGGGCTCGTCGTGGTCATCGCCGTGCCGCTGCTGCTGGGGCTGCCCGCCCCGTTCCACCCAGTCCACATCGTCATCCTCGAGCTGTTCATGGACGTCGGCGCGTCGATCGCCTTCGTCTCCGAGCCGCCGGCGCCCGGCGCGATGGACCACCCCCCGCGCGACCCCGCGCGTCGCTTCCTCGACGACACGCAACTGTCCGCCATCGCCCTCACCGCCGCCGCACTCACCGCCGCCGTCCTTCCGACGTTCCTCCTCGTCCATTCGCGGTGGGGCACCGAGATGGCGATTGCCGCCGCCGTGGGCGGCTGGCTCACCGCGAACACGGCGGTCGCGTGGACGCTCCGCGCCCGGCCGCGCCTGGCCTGGCGACGCAACGTCGCCTTCCCCGCATGGGCGCTCACCGCCATCGCCAGCGCAGCGGTGCTCTCCCTCACCGAGGCCGGGGCCACGCTCGGCGTCGACCCGCTCACCGCAGCAGCGACGGGCATCACGATCGGCATCGCGGCGGCCGCGGTCGCCCTCGCCGCCGCCGGACGCGTCGCGCTGTCGCTCTCCCGGCGCCTCTGACCCGCGCCGCGGCCTGCGCAGCGTGCGCCACCCGCCCCGAGCGAGTCGCGGACCGCCGGGATCGACAGCGGCCGTCGCTCCTCCGAACCGGGCTTCGGAATGAAGGCCCGGCGCGCGCGGAGCAGGCGGTGGCCGCCGGTGCGGAGGTCCGCCGCGAGCTCGTCGAGCAACCTGGCAACGCCGTAGCGCTCGACCTGCTCGATGGTCTGCCGGTCGATGCGGGCCGCGCCACGGTTGCGCACCTGCCGCCACGCCCGCTCCAGGACGTCCCTGCGGTGGACCTTGTCGTGGAGCGCGTGGAAGCGTCGCCGGGGATCGGGCTTGGCCGCCCGGTAGAGCGTTCGTTGCAGTTCTCGGGTCCTGTCTTTCGCGGCGGCAATAGCCATGCTGGGCACTCGCCAAACCTCTCCCTGCACGTGACCCCGATCGCGGCGTGCGCCGCCTGGCGGAGGAAGCGATCCGAGGAGGTGCGGATGTCGCCGTCCTCGTGGATGTCCTTGAACGCCTCGACCACCTTGTCGGCGACCATCGCCGGATCGCCCGGGGCGAGCAGCGGATTGATGCCGATCTCGGGCGCCTCGAAGTCGAGGTAGTGGACGGTGCGCTCGGCGGGATCACCGACAGCGCCCTGTCGGCGAGGTCGGACTTCGGGTCGAGCACGATCAGGGCGCAGCCGGGGTCGCGCGCGTCGCTCGCCACGGTCCGGCACATCGCCGCGGTCTTGCCGGTGCCCTGGCCGCCGATCAGGCCGAGCCCGGCGGCCCGGTCCTCGGGGCGAATGCCGACCGGCCGGTGCTCGTCTCGTAGGAGGGCATGCCCCTCGGCCCGGCTCACCGAGCCAGATGCCGGTGCCCGCGGAAGCGGCGAGCGGGCGAGACCCGGCAGCCTGAGCGTCGGGCTCGGAAGCTGCCACAACGCCGCGAGCTCGGGCGAGGAAAGCACGCCGCGACGCCAGGAGGGCAGCGGATCGCCAACGCTGCGCTGCAGCCACCGGGCGTGGAGAGGCCCCGAGCCGTACGGGCGCATGTAGCGCTCGACCAGCTGGTTCTCGGCGGCGGACTCGCCGCGGAGGGTTCCGGCCAGGGCGCGGCAGGCGGCGTAGCTCGGGCCACCCACGCGCAGCTCGGCGAAGAACAGGCGCCGGTGCTGGACTGCAAGAGCGTCCTTGAGCTCCTGGGCGGCGACGCCCGAGCGCAGGCCGGGGTCGCCCCGCTCCCGGAGCCGGGCGCGCTCCAGGCGGGCCTCGCTCGCCCGGAACAGGAGGCGCGAGAGCCGCTCGAAGAGCGCCGGCGCCGGTGTCAGGACGTACTGGAGCGCGAGAGGGCGCTCGTCGAGCGCCCCCAACTGCGTGAGGGCGGCGTCCATCAGCCCGTCGAGCCCATGAGCCGACTCCTATCGCTGCGGCGCCGCGGCCGCAATCTCATGCAACGGGCACCCCCGTCTGCACGCGAGCCCCGGGAGCTCCCGGAGCCGTTCAGGTCAGGCCGCGGGGGCTCGCTCGCCGACCAGCTTCCGCAGGTCGAGCTCGATGAAGTTGGGCAGGAACGGGAAGAGGTATCCGGTCCGCTCGAAGCCTCTCCGGTCGATCAGGTAGACGGCGAGCGTGTGCGCGACGTCACCCGCTCCGGGCCGCACCGTGACCCCATAGTTCCGCCACACCCTCGCGAGCTTTTGCTTCGCGCCGCGCAGCCAGTGCCAGCGGTATGGGCCGGCGAGCCCCCACTCCCTCGTGGCGCGCCTGATGCTGGCCCGGGTATCGCCGCCCGGGTTGACGCCGACGATCAGCAGGACGGGGCGCTCGGCGGGCGCCATCCGCCTCAACATGGCTCCGAGCTGGCGCCCAGCGAGCGGGCACTGACGCTTGCAACGCGAGTCAAAAAACGCCAGCAGGACGGGCTTCCCCCGGAGGCTGTCGAGGGCGACGAGTTCGCCGCGCTGGTCACGGAGGGCGAACGAAGGCGCACGCCGCTCGCCCGGCGCCCAGCTCGCCTGGCCATGCATCGCCGGCAGCCCCGGGCCGCCCGCGGTGCTTCCGCTCACCGCGTGGACGACGAGCCCGAGCGTGATGCCGCTCGCCAAGGCGAGCGCGAGCGCAAGCACCGCCAGGCGGGCACGGCTCACTGCCGTCGCGCCCCACGTCGCAGCGAGAGGAGCCACCAGCTCCACACGATCACCAGAATCGCGAGTGGGAGCGCCCACGAGAGCCACGCGCCCGTCGTGAAGCCCGACGCGACCAAGCCGCTCACATCTCGGCTCCGGCCCGGGCGGTGACGCGCTTCGTCCCAGCGGGGCTCTGGTCGAGCCAGCGGTAGACGAACACCACGAGCGCCGCGGTGAGGGAGAGCGAGCCGGGCACCCACATCACTCCCGCCGCGAGCTGCTGGTCGCTCAGCGCGGAGATTCCACCCGGTCGGGAGTCGAGCGCGGCATAGCCCGAGTAGAGCGGCGCCGACGCCAGCGCGAGCACGACCGCCAGCACCCAGCCGGTGAGCATCGCCAGGCCGGCGTAGACGGCTCGGGCGCGATAGTCGAGGCGGCTCCGGAAAGGCGGGGAGTCGATTAGCTGAGACCAGAAGAGCAGCCCGGTCGCGAGGAACATCGCGTGCTCGAGCTCGTGGATCGCGGCGGAGCGGAGCGTTGCGTCGTAGAGCGGCGGGAGGTGCCAGGCGGCCAGCGCCCACACAAAAGAGGGCCAGCGCGACCAGGGGGCTCGCGAGCGCGGCGGTCACCTCGGCCAGCTTCGCCTCGAGGTCCGGCACGTGCCAGTAGGCCACCGGTGAGGTCATGCCCTGCGGTCCACCGCTCGGCACCAGCCCGACGGACGGCGAGGCGCGAAATCGACAGTCGGCACCAAGAGCCTGGACCCTATGGCTACCGCGACGTGCTCGGCGCCTGATCGACCTCGCGGACCGTGTCGACGACCGCCACCGCGACGAGCACGGCCGTCGACGCGGCGATCCCACGATCAGCGTGAGCGGCCTGGCGGCGCCCGTCGAGGTCGAGTGCGGCCGCCTGCTCAGGACTGGCGGCGGTCGCGAGCACCGAGCGTCGTCCCCGCGGAGCACGGCGAAGCGCTTGGACCGCCGAACAGACCCAAGACCCGCAGCCTTAAGCCGACGCCGCCGCAGGACGTCAATGACAGACGGGGCATGAAAACGCGAGGACGGAACGGAGCGTTCGTCAAGCGCGCGGCGATCCGACCACCGCGCCCCGTGGCGCGGGCAGCGTCGGCGGATGCTCCGGCGGGGGAGCGTCGGCGGCGCGAACGTGGCGCAGCACCGCGACCGCCACCACGGCGGTGAACCCCATCACGCCGGCGGCGACGTAGTAGCTCGTGCTGGTGGCGGCGGTGAGGGCGTCGTGGGCGGCGCTCACCACGTTGCGCGAGATGTGCTCCCTCGCCGCGGCCTGCGCTCCCGCGGACTCCGAGAGCACGCGCTCGATCTCCGCCGCCTGCCCGGGACCGGCCTTGGGATCGCTGGCCACGAACGCGTCGATGTGGCTCTGCTGCACGTTGGCGACCACCGTCCCCATGACCGCCAGGCCCACCGCCCCGCCTACCTGGCGCAGGGTCTGGATGACCCCGGAGGCCTCGCCACGCTCGGCCGGCGGAGCCGAGTTCAGCGAGTCGGTGTTGGCCGGGCTCATGATCATCCCGATGCCGACGCCCATCGCCACGTAGGCGGGGATCAGCGACCCATAGGAGACTTGGTGGAGCACGGCCGCGCTCCACGCCAGGGCGGCGGCCACCAGCGCGCAGCCGCCGCCCACGAGCGCCCGCGGCCCCACCTTGTCGTACAGCCGGCCGACGAGCGGCGCCAGCACGAGCAGCGGGAGGGTGAGCGGCAGCAGCGACAGCCCGGCCTCAATCGGGGTGAAGGCGAGCACGTTCTGTACCCACAGGGCGCCGAACACGGTGAGGCCGATGAGGGCGAACTCGATGCAGAACAGCACGAACCCGTCGCCGGAGAAGTTGCGCGAGCGGAATAGGCGCAGCTCGATGAGCGCGTGACGGATATGGGGCTCGACCAGCACGAACGCGAGGAGCAGCACGGCAGCGGCGGCGAACAACGCGATGATCGCCAGGGAGCCCCAGCCCCACTCCTGGCTTTGCATGAGGGCGAGCACGAGCGCGGTGAGTGCCGGTACCAGGAGAAGCGTTCCCACCCAGTCGAGCCGCGCGCCGGGGACCCGTGGGGCGCGGGGCACGGTCAGGTGGGCGAGCACGAGCATCACGACGCCGATGGGGACGTTGATCCAGAACACCGCACGCCAGCTCACGTCCTGTGTGAGGATCCCGCCCAGCAGCGGGCCGAGGGCCAGGAACACCATCGATACGCCTGCGTAGACGCCCATCGCGCGGCCCCGCTCCTGCGGTTCGAACGCGTTGATGACGATGGCGCCGGTCGCCGGGATCATCAGCGCAGCGCCGAGGCCCTCGACGGCGCGGGCGACCAGCAGCGTCGCCTCGGAATCCGCGAGCCCGCAGGCCGCGGACGCGGCGACGAACACGCCCGCGCCGAGCTTGAAGATGCGGTCGGTGCCCAGGATGTCGGCGACCCGACCGCCGACGGCGACGAACGCGGCGATGGCCAGCAGGTAGGCGTTGACTACCCACTGCAAGGCGGTTTGGCTCGTGTCGAGGTCGCGCTGGATGCTCGGCAGCGCCACCGAGACGACGGTCTGGTCGATGAGGATCATCGACAGCGCGAGCGTCATCGTGCCGCAGATCCACCACTTACGGTTCGCCTCCGTGATCGCCGCCACGAGCCGACCCTACGGCTCGGCCCGGCCGTCCTGCAAGCCGCGGGCTGGGGTCTTGCCGATCACGGCCGATCGGCGCGGCGCCAACACTTGCGTGCGACCCGAACCTCCTTCGCGCGCTCGCTCTGCGACCGGCCTCATCGGTAACCGGGGGTCCACTGCGACGCCGCGACGCGAGCCCGCAGTTCGTCGTCTCCCGCGTCCGGCGCGACGCCTTCGCGCACCGCGGCGAGCGCGACGGCGGAGGCGACGTGGGCCGCGGTGGGCCGCAGCTGGTGGACCGGCGGCAGGAGCGGTGCATGGCGGTCGCTGAGCGCCGGCGAGAGCTCGCCGAGGGCGGTGGCTGCCGCCTGCATCATGCTGTCGGTGACGCGCCGCGCTCCCGCGGCGACCACCCCGAGGCCGACGGCGGGGAATATGAAGACGTTGTTTGACTGCGCGACCGGCACCCGCTTGCCATCGATCTCGAGCGGCGGATAGGGCGAGCCGGTCGCGACGAGCACGCGGCCGTCCGTCCAGCGCATGAGGTCGGCCGGGTCGGCCTCCGAGCGCGAGGTCGGGTTCGACAGCGGGAAGATGATCGGGCGTTCCGCCGTCGCCGCCATCCGGCGCACGATCGCCTCGGTGAACGCGCCGGCGGCGGTCGAGAGGCCGATCAGGATCGTTGGGCCGGTGTTGGCCACCACCTCGGCGAGGCCAGGTGCCGTGTCGCTCGTGCGCGCCCAGCCCGCGAGCGTGCTCGCCGGTTGAGCGTAGGCGCGCTGCTCGGGGCTGAGATCGGAGCGCTCGTCGGTCAGCAGGCCGACCGCATCGACCACGAAGAAGCGGCGGCGCGCCACGGCGTCGGGGAGGCCGTCGGAGACCATCTGCGCGCGCAGCATGTCGGCCACGCCGATCCCGGCAGAGCCGGCCCCGAGCATCGCGACCCGCTGGTCTCGCAGCCGCGACCCGCTCGCGTGCACCGCCCCAACGAGCGCTCCGGCCGCGACCGCGGCGGTGCCCTGTATGTCGTCGTTGAAGGTCAGCAGCCGGTCGCGGTAGCGCTCGAGGATCGGGCGCGCGTGCGGGGTCGCGAAGTCCTCCCACTGGAGCAGCGCCCCTGGCAGCTCCTCCTCGACCGCCTGCACGAAGCGCTCGACGAAGTCGAAGTAGGCGTCGCCGCCGATCCGCTCGTGCCGCCAGCCGATGTACTCGGGGTCCTCGAGCCGCTCGCGGTTGTTCGTGCCGACGTCGAGCACGATGGGCAGCGTGCGCGCCGGATGGATGCCGCCGATCGCCGAGTACAGCGAGAGCTTGCCGATCGGGATGCCGAGGCCCCCCGCCCCCTGGTCGCCGATCCCAAGGATGCGCTGGCCGTCGGTGACGACGATCACGTCGACCTCGCGATTGCCGCGGTTGCGCAGCAGCTCGCACAGCCGGTCGCGTTGCGGGTAGGAGAGGAACAGGCCCCGGTTGCGCCGGTAGATGTGGCTGAACTGCTGGCAGGCGAGCCCGACCGTCGGGGTGTAGACGATCGGCAGCATCTCCGCGATGTGATCGACAACCAGCTTGTAGAAGAGCACCTCGTTCGTGTCCTGGAGCGCGCGCAGGTACACGTGCCTTGCGAGGTCGTCGCCGTAGCGCCCGAATGCCGCGTATGCCCGAGCGGCCTGCTGCTCGAGCGTCTCGACCGCCGGTGGCAGCAGACCGTCGAGCCCGAGCTCGCGCCGCTCGTCGGGGCTGAACGCGGTGCCCTTGTTCGCGAGCGGGTCCGCGAGGAGGGCAGCGCCGTGCTGATGGGCCCGAGCGTCGACGATGCTCATCGGCACTCTCCTTTCTCTTCCACTCCTGGGATCATCGTGACAAGCGTCCCGTTCCACGTCCGACGAGACGACCGCCCTCGCAAGTGTCGTCCCAGGACGATTAGGCGAGGATCACGCGGGGAGGACCCTTCGCTAGAGGAGGGACGGCCACGGAGGCTCGACGCCCGCAACACGACTGGCGCTCGGTGCAGGACTCCGCCGAATTCACCGAGCTCGCGGCCCGCAGGCGGCGGCTCACGGTCGCGCTGATGGCGGTGTTTGTCGTGCGGTACGGCGCATTCCTCGTCCTAGCCGCCTACGCGCGTCACGCATGGGCGAGTCGATCTATCGCGGGTTCACGGTCGTCGCGCTCAGCCTGATCGCGATGACCTGGCTGCTCGCCTGGCTCTACATCCGGGTCTCCAACGGGCAGCACACCGAGCTACAGGTGCGCTCGGAGACCGGGTTGGGCGCCGAGGCGTAGCCGACGCTGGGCCACCGCAGGGCCGCAAGCGAACGCCAGCGGCTCCAATCGGTCCTCGACGATCTCGCCCGGGGGAGCTGATCGCGCTCAGGATCGCCAGGCTGAGCCCTCGAACGAGCTGAGCAATTTCGCTCAGTTTGTAGCGCGCAGGCTCGGCAAACAGGAGACGGCACACGTCCACCGCTCAGGAGGGCTCCTGAATGAGTTCAAAAGCGTCGATAACGGTCTTGCGCCCGCGCGAAGAGGTCGAGCGGTTGTGGGGCGACGCGCAGTACCGCCCCGACTACATTGCCGATGCCGACGCGGCGGTGCGCTTCGTCGACGCTCCTGGCGATCGGGGCACGGAGATCCATGTCGCCCTCGAGAAGAGCGCTCGCGGGGGAAAGCTCGGCGAAGCCGTGCAGAGGCTCGTCTCGACCGCGCCGCTGGCCAAGGTCAAGGACGACCTGCGGCGCTTCAAGCAGCGGGTGGAGACCGGAGAGATCGCGCGGTCGGACGCCTCTCCCGAGGGTGAGCTCGTCGAGCGGAAGCTGAGGCAACGTCCGGGGCAGCCGCTCGAGGAGGACGAGCTGCAGAAGGTGGGCGTCTGATGCGAGCGAACGTCTGGTCGGGACGCAATTCGGTTCAGGTCGAGAACGTCCCGGACCCGAAGATCCTCAACGACCGCGACGCCATCGTGAAGATCACCTCAACGGCGATCTGCGGATCCGATCTCCACCTCTACGACGGCTACGTCCCCACGATGAAGCGCGGCGACATCCTCGGTCACGAGTTCATGGGAGAGATCGCCGAGACGGGCAAGGCCGTGTCCAACCTCCAGGTCGGCGATCGCGTCGTTGTGCCGTTCCCGATTGCCTGTGGCAACTGCTGGTCCTGCAAGCACGAGCTGTACTCGGTCTGCGAGAACAGCAATCCGAATCACGGGCTCGCCGAGAAGTTCTTCGGTCACTCGACGGCGGGCATCTTCGGGTACTCGCGGATCACCGGCGGCTACGCGGGCGGCCAGGCCGAGTACGCGCGCGTGCCGTATGCCGACGTCGGCCCGATCAAGATCGAGGACGACCTGAGCGACGAGCAGGTCCTGTTTCTCTCGGACATCTTCCCCACCGGTTACTTCGGAGCTGACTTGTGCGACATCCGGGGTGGCGAGGTCGTCGCGGTGTTCGGCGCCGGGCCGGTCGGTCAGTTCGCCATCGCGAGCGCCGTGATGATGGGTGCCGAGCGGGTGATCGCGATCGACCAGTACGACTACCGCCTCCAGATGGCGCGGAACAAGGCGCGCGCGACCGACATCATCAACTTCGCCGAGGATCCGGACATCGTCGAGCAGCTGAAGGAGCTGACCGGAGGACGCGGACCGGACGCGGTGATCGACGCAGTCGGCATGGAGGCGGCGCACGGACGCGGCGCGCTCCACGCGGTAGACCGGGCCAAGCAGGCGACGCGGGCCGAGACCGACCGACCACACGCCCTTCGTGACGCGATCCTGGCCTGCCGTCCCGGCGGGATCGTCTCGGTGATCGGTGTCTACGGCGGGCTGATGGACAAGTTCCCGAGCGGAGCGTTCATGAACAAGGGGCTCCAACTGCGTGCCGGGCAGTGTCACGTTCAGAAGTACCTGAGGCCTCTGTACGAGCACGTCAAGAAGGGGCACATCGATCCCAGCTTCGTAGTCACGCATCGGCTCGAGCTCGGCAAGGCGCCGGACGGCTACGAGACCTTCAAGCACAAGCAGGACGAGTGCGTGAAGGTCGTCCTCAAGCCCTGAAAGGAAGACGAGATGCCATTTCCACCCAGGCCCATCGACTCGACGCTCCACGGGGTCACCGACTATTCCGTCGGCACGACGCTGCTGACCGTCTTCCCGAAGTGGGCGGACATCGAGGGGACCGAGTCGGCTCGCCAGGTCCGCACGGCGGGGGCGATCCATGCGGGCTACAGCACGCTGACCGATTACCCCCTCGGCGTGCTGAAGCTAGTCCCGTTCAAGGTCCACCTCGCACTCGACGCGCTCGGCGCAATCGCCCTGGGGGCGACGCCGTTCGTGACCGTGCAGTGGAAGAAGGGAACCAAGCACTGGGTTCCGCACGTGGCGCTCTGCCTGTTCGAGTTGTCGTCGCTCGCGATGACCGACCCGAGAGGAAAGGGGGACTTCCACGGCGACGTGGACGCCGTCCGGGCGGCCAACATGGAGGACCCGCACCGCAAGATCTACGACGGTTCGCCGGCGGTCACGCCGGCAGTGATTGGCGGAGACGGTTCGCGAGCGTCCGAGCCGAGCCAGGTGGGCGAGTAGGCGAGGCCGTCGCAAGAGCGGCGGCGGGGTTCCCGCGTCCGTCGCCGTGTAGCTGCTGAACGGTGTCGGTGACTGCGGGGCCTCGTGCGCCGCGAGCTCTCCGGCGGCGAGCGGGCGCGGGATGGACGGCGAGTATGGTCGCTCGGACATGAACCGGCTCCGTTCCGCCGCGCCCGCCGCCGCGCGAGTCGAGGGCGCGACCAAGCGCTTCGGGGCGACCGTGGCGCTTGCCGGCGTCGACCTCGAGGTCCCGGAGGGAGCGGTGTTCGGCCTGCTCGGCCCGAACGGGGCGGGCAAGACCACGCTCGTCCGGATTCTCACCACGCTGCTCACGCCGGATGCGGGGCGGGCGGAGGTGCTC
The DNA here is from genome assembly GCA_035639555.1 of Thermoleophilaceae bacterium. GTDB lineage: Bacteria > Actinomycetota > Thermoleophilia > Solirubrobacterales > Thermoleophilaceae > DASQXU01. The sequence continues at coordinate 9,837 of DASQXU010000043.1, read as the reverse complement.
GGGCACGACGTCGTGCGCGAGCCTGTCGCCGTCCGCGAGCTGCTCGGCCTTACCGGGCAGTTCGCGGCCGTCGATGAGCTCCTGACCGGGCGCGAGAACCTGGAGATGTTCGGGCGCCTGTTCAAGCTGTCACGCGAGGACGCTCGCCGGCGCGCCGACGAGTTGCTCGAGCGGTTCGACCTCGCTGCCGCCGCGGACCGTCCGGCGCGCACTTACTCGGGCGGTATGCGGCGCCGCCTCGATCTGGCCTCGAGCCTGCTGACCCGACCGCGGATGCTCTTCCTCGACGAGCCGACCACGGGCCTCGATCCGCGCAGCCGCAACGAGATCTGGGCGATGGTGCGCGAGCTCCGGCGCGAGGGGACAACGCTCCTGCTGACCACCCAGTACCTCGAGGAGGCCGACCAGCTCGCCGACCGGATCGCCGTGATCGACCGCGGGAAGGTCATCGCGGAGGGAACCGGGAGCGAGCTCAAGGACCGGGTCGGGGGTCAGATCCTGGAGGTCGAGCTCTCCAGCGCCGCGCAGCGCGACCACGCGCAGGAGGTGCTCGCCCGGGTGGGTTGCGGCGAGCCCGAGCCGGAGGAGCGCCCGGACCGGCTCAGCCTTCCAGCCCCGCGACACGGTCTCGAGTTGGTCGAGGAGGCGGCCGCCGAGCTACGCCGTGCCGAGATCGGCGTTACCGACCTCGGGCTCCGCAGGCCCACGCTGGACGACGTCTTCCTTCAACTGACCGGCGCGCCGCCGAGCGAGGACGGCGGTCCGCCGCCGCGGGCCGCCGCCGAGCGGATCAGCGAGCGCCGGAGGCCGATCTTGCGGCTGCAGCCCCCGTCGCCCCGGGCCGTGCGCTCGGCCATCGGCGACGCCGCCGTCGTCACGGGTCGCAACATGCGCCATTTCATCCGCCAGCCGCAGCTTCTGATCTTCTCGACGATCCAGCCGATCATGTTCGTGCTGCTGTTCGTCTATGTGTTCGGCGGGGCGGTCAGCGGCTCGCTACCGGCCGGAGTGAAGTACGTCGACTTCCTGCTGCCCGGCATCTTCGTCCAGTCGGTGACGTTTCGAGCCTCGCAGACGGCAATCGGCCTCTCCGAGGACCTGGAACGCGGAGTGGTCGACCGCTTCCGGTCGATGCCGATGGCGCGGTCGGCCGTGCTGCTGGGCCGCACGGTGGCCGACCTGGTGCGGAACGTCCTGATCATCGGTCTGATGATCGTGGTCGGGTACGTGGTCGGCTTTCGGTTCCACGGAGGGGTGGCGGGCGCGCTCGCCTCGATTGCAGTCGTCGCCGCGTTCGGCTTCGCGCTCAGCTGGATCTTCGCCCTCCTGGGCCTCACCGTTCGTGGCGCCGAGGCGGCGCAGTCCGCCGGGTTCATCGTGACCTTCCCGCTCGTCTTTGCGAGCTCGGTCTTCGTCCCCGTGTCGACGATGCCCCACTGGCTTCAGGCCTTCGCGAAGGCCAGCCCCGTGACGCTCACCGCCGATGCCGCGCGCTCGTATGCGCTGACCGGCGCGCCGGCGTCGCTGGGAGCGGCCGCGGCCTGGATTGGCGGCGTGTTGCTCCTGTTCATACCGCTGTGCGTATGGCGCTACCGGCGGATGAGTTGAGGCGTGTTCGACCACCTGACGATCCGCGTGACCGACAGGACGCGTCGGAGCGCTTCTACGACACGGTCCTGGCCCCGCTGGGCATCGACCGGACATACCGGACCGGCACGTTCTCGGAGTGGCAGGAGCTTCAGCTAACCGGCGCCGACGACACCAGGCCCGTCACCCGAAGGCTCCACGTCGGGTTCCTGGCCCCCTCGCGTGACCAGGTCGCCGCGTTCTGGCGCGCGGGCACCGAGGCCGGATATCCGGATGACGGACGGCCGGGGCCGCGGCCCGAGTACCGCAGTGACTACTACGGGGCATTTCCTGCTCGATCCGACGGGAACAGCGCGGAGGCGGTCCACCACGGCGGACTGCGCCGCGGGGATCATCGACCACCTGGATCCGCGTCAGCACCGGCTCGTTCTCGCTCGTGCGCGGACGCCGACCGAAGGCCTCCACCTGGCGTTTTCCTCAAACGACGACGCCGACGTCCAGCGCTTTCATCAGGTCGCGACCGGCGCGCCGCCTACCGCAGCAACGGCCCGCCCGGCGAACGCCCGCGGTACCACCCTGGCTACTACGCGACTTACGTGCTCGATGCTGACGGCAACAACGTCGAAGTCGTCAGCCACCACCGGCCGTAGGGAAAGGGCAGCAGCGGCCGCGGCGGGCCACGGCCGTCCGCGGCCGGCGTTCTGGGCGGAGCCGACAGTGCGGCGTGATCTCGCGCTAGCGCGATGAGTCGTCGGACCCGACGCACCGCCCGAGGAGGTCGGCCAGTTGCCGCTGCTCGGCACGCGTCAGCTCGCTGAACATCGACGACTGGGCGATCGTGGCGATAAGGCGGCGCCGCGCTTCGGCCCCGGCCGCGGTGAGGGCCAACGCCTTGATGCGTCGGTCGCCGCCGGCGCGGGCGCGGCTCACGAGGCCCCGCTCCTCGAGCCGATCGACGAGGAAGGTGACGTTCGAGGGATCGCACCGCAGGCGCTCGGCGAGCGCCCGTCTCGACAGCGGGCCGAGCGCGGGATCGAGCTGCCACACGGCATCGGCCAGGGGGACGGTCAGCTCGAGCTCGGCGAGGGTGCCGTCGAGGTGTCGCTCGAGCGCGGCATGGAGCTCGTAGACCGTCTGGGCCAGCCGGTAGGCAAGGGGGGCCGCCTCGTCTGGAGGCCGCTGCGCCACCGGGCTACCCTACCCGCGGGTCGTTGAAGCCTTCACGCACTGTAATGTAAGTGAACTCTTCACGTACTGCGCCGATCGGAGGCCAATGCCGGGCGAGCACGAATCCGTCGTCGAGCCGCTGGACGAAGGTGTCGATCACGTCCGCGGCCCGACGAGCGCCCGGCTGATCCTCGAGTACGGCGACTATGAGTGTCCCTACTCGCGCCGCGCCTACCGCGAGATCGAACGCGTCGAGGCCCAGCTGCCCGACGGCGTCCGCTTCGCCTTCAGGCACTTTCCGCTGACCGAGATCCATCCCCACGCCCTCGCCGCGTCCGCCGCGGCGGAGGCCGCCGCGCGGCAGGGACGCTTCTGGGACATGCACGACGCGCTCTTCCACCGCCAGAAGGCGCTCGAGGACGACGACCTGCGCCGCTATGCCGCCGAGCTCGGGCTCGACCTCGCCCGCTTCGAGGACGACCGCAGCGACGCCGCCGTGCTGGAGCGGATTCGCCGCGACGTGGACAGCGGGTTGGCCTCCGGCGAGGTCCGCGGCACTCCCACGCTGTTCATCGACGGCGTGGTGCACGGCGGCAGCTACGACGCAGCCACGTTGCTCGGGGTGCTTACCCGGTGAGCCATCGGCCATCGCGCGGTACCGTCGGAGCATGAGCGAGCCCGCACAGCGGCGCCCCGCGATCCTCGTCGTCGACGACGAGCCGGCGGTGCTGGCCGCCGTGTCGCGGGACCTGCGGCGCAGGTTCGGCGAGCGCTATCGGATCGTCCGCGCCGGCTCGGGGGAGGAGGCGCTCGAGGTGCTGCGCGAGCTGACCCGTCGGGGCGAGCAGGTGGCGCTCCTAGTGGCCGACCAGCGGATGCCGGGGCTGTCGGGCACGGATTACCTCGTGCGCGCGCGGGAGATCGTGCCGACGGCCAAACGCGTGCTGCTCACCGCCTACGCCGATACCGAAGCGGCGATCCACGCGATCAACGAGGTCTCCCTTGACTACTACCTGCTCAAGCCGTGGGATCCTCCCGAGGAGCAGCTGTTCCCGGTCGTCGAGGATCTGCTGACCGCGTGGGAGGCCGGCGCCGCCCTCGCCTCCGGCGGGGTGCGGCTGATTGGGCATCGCTTCTCGCGGGCGTCCCATGATCTGCGTGACTTCCTTGCCCGCAACCGGGTTCCGGCGCGGTGGCTAGACGTCGAGCGCGACGGCGAGGCGCGACAGCTGCTGAAGGTGGGCGGCGTCGAGGACGACCGCCTGCCGGTGGCGCTGCTGGAGGATGGGACGGTGCTCGAGCGGCCGACGGTTCTCGAGCTCGCCGAGCGGCTCGGCGTGGTGGGCCAGCCCGCCTCCGAGCACTACGACCTGGTGATCGTCGGCGGTGGGCCGGCGGGCCTTGCGGCTGCCGTGTACGGGGCCTCCGAAGGATTGAAGTCGATCATGGTCGAGCGCGAGGCGCCCGGCGGTCAGGCCGGTCAGTCGAGCCGCATCGAGAACTACCTCGGGTTCCCGGCCGGGCTGAGCGGCTCCGATCTCGCGCGGCGGGCGACCGATCAGGCGCGTCGCCTTGGCGCCGAGCTCCTGACCCTCCAGGACGCCGCTGGGCTGCGCGTGGAGGGCGCGGGCCGGATCGTCGAGCTGTCGGGCGGTGGCAGCCTCAGCGCCAGCAGCGTGCTCGTCGCCTCCGGGGTCTCCTATCGCCAGCTCGACGCTCCGGGCTTTGCCGAGCTGACCGGACAGGGCATCTACTACGGCGCCGCGCTGACCGAGGCGCGCTCGTGCGCCGACCAGCACGTTGTCGTGATCGGCGGCGCCAACTCGGCCGGCCAGGCGGCCGTCTACTTCTCCTCGTACGCGAGCCGGGTGACGATGCTCGTACGAGGCGACTCGCTGGAGAGGTCGATGTCGCACTACCTGATCGAGCAGATCGAGGCGCTCTCCAATGTCGAGGTCCGCACCCGCACCGAGGCGGTGGCGGCCGAAGGTGACGGCCGGCTGCGTGCGCTGCGCATCCGCGGCCCAGACGGCAGCGAGTCGATCGAGCAGGTCGACGCGTGCTTCGTGTTCATCGGCGCGGCACCGCGGACGGAGTGGCTCGCGGGCGTCGTCGCACGCGACGAGCGCGGCTACATCCTGGCCGGGCTCGACGCCAAGGGCGACGGCTGGCCGCTTGAGCGGGATCCGTTCCCGCTCGAGACGAGCGTGCCCGGCGTGCTGGTCGCCGGTGACGTCCGGGCGCGCTCGATCAAGCGCGTGGCGAGCGCGGTCGGAGAGGGGTCGATGGCGGTGTCGCTGGTCCACCAGTATCTGGCGGAGGCATGACTGAGAACGGTGTGAGTGTCGCCGACCTGCGCCCGGTCGACCTGTTCGACGACCTGGACGACCGAGCGCTGGCCCAGTGGGCCGCGGTCGCCGAGTGGCGTTACGCCGAGCCGGGCGACCTCGTGCTCGAGGCGGGCGAGCCGCCAGCTGGCTTGCTCTGCCTCCTCGACGGGAAGTTGCAGGTCTCGGTCCGGGACGGCGATCGGTTCGAGCCAGTCGGCCACCAGACGGCGCCGACCTGGATCGGCGCCGTGCCCACGCTCACCGAAGGATCGACGGGGGCGCGCATGGTCGCGGTGGCCGCGTCGCGTCTGGCGCTGATCCCCGCACCGGAGTTCCGGCGCCTGGCACTGTCCCACCCTCCAGTTCACCGACGCGTGATGCGCCAAGTCGGCCCGCTCATGAGCCGCATCACGGCGATCGAGCAGAACCGCGAACGGCTCGCCGCACTGGGCACGATGGCTGCGGGACTCGCCCACGAGCTGAACAATCCCGCGGCGGCTGCCCGCCGCTCGGCCGCCGAGCTGGCCGACGCCCTGGACGTGATCGGCGCGACGCTCAGGGAGTTCGTCCAAGCCGGAATCGACCGCGAGGACGCGGCCCGGATCGCCGACCTGCGCGAGCAGGCCTTGCGCCAGGCCGCCGAGCGCGGCGCGCTTTCCGCGCTCGACGCGGCCGACGCCGAAGACGAGATGCGCGACCGCCTGGAAGCGATGGGAGTTCCGGATGCCTGGCGGCTGGCCGAGCCGCTGGCGCTCGCCGCCGTCGATGGGGACTGGCTGGATCAAGTGCAGGCGCTGGCCGGCCCGGCCGCACCGGCCGCCCTGCGGTCGGTCGCCGCTTCGCTCAACGCCCAGAGGCTCGCGGGCGAGCTGCGTGAGTCGACCGAGCGCATGAGCTCACTCGTCGCGGCCGTCAAGGCCTACGCTTACATGGACCGCGGCGGCGTCATCGAGGCCGACATCCATGAAGGGCTCGAGACGACGCTCACCGTCCTGGCCCACAAGCTCAAGCACACGCAGATCCAGATCCAGCGAGAGTACGACCGCACGCTGCCGCCGCTTACGATCCACGGGTCCGCGCTCAACCAGGTGTGGACGAACCTGCTCGACAACGCGATCGACGCGCTCGGCGAGAGCGGCACGATCACGATCAGGACCGGCCGGGATGGCGAGTGCATCCTGGTCGACATCGTCGACACCGGTCCCGGCATCCCGCCCGAGGCCCGCGCCCACGTGTTCGAGCCGTTCTTCACCACCAAGGAGGTCGGCCACGGCACGGGGCTCGGCCTGGACACGGCCAGGCGGATCGTCGAGGAGCAGCACGGCGGCACGCTGACCTTCGACACCGGTGAGCACGGCACGACCTTCCACGTCTGGCTTCCGTTCCCATCCCCGACTCGCTGAAAGAGGATCCGAAATGACCAACTGCACCCATCTCGAGACGATCGAGGTCGAGGAACTGCCCGAGAGCGTCGACGGCTGCGAGGATTGCCTTCGCGAGGGCGGCGTATGGCTGCACCTGCGCATCTGCCTGGGCTGCGGCCATGTCGGCTGCTGCGACAACTCTCCGGGCCGGCACGCAACCGCCCACAACCGAGCGAGCGGGCACCCGCTGATCCGGTCGCTCGAGCCGGGCGAGGACTGGAGCTGGTGCTACGAGGACGAGGTGGCGATGCTCATCCCCGACATCCGCGGCCAGACGCGGATCCCGCCCTCGCCGATGCTCACCGGCTGAGCGTCAGATACGCGTGGAGGGGCGCCGCTCAGGCCGTGCCGAGCGCTTACTGCAGATACCTCTCGACGGTCCTGGCGTCGCGCACCTGAGCGGCGTCGGGGTCGGCGCCGGCGTCACGGAGGGCGCGACGCTGACGCAGGAGGTCCCAGCAGCGGTCGAGCTCGACTTCGACGGCGTGCAGTCGCTCGCGGTCGGTCTCCAGGGCGTCGTCCGTGTCGCGGTCGGCCTGCTCGCGCCGACGAAGATCATGCTCCTCGGCTACAAGGCGTTCGATCCGGCCCGCGATGCTCTCGTCGCGCATGGAACGCGATCCTACTAGCGCTCGGGCCGGTGAGCGTCGACGTCCCCTGGCCACGGAAGGGGCGGTCTCGTCGCGCAAGACCGGGATGCTCGCCATCGGCCAGATAGCTGCGAGCGCGTGCCGACCCTGCTCGCAGCGAACGAGTGCTGGTGCAAGAGAGCGTCTCGGACTCACGGGATCTCTCCCTTCCGCGACGCGCGCGCGGGAACGAGGCGGGCGCCGCGACGCCCGCCTCGTTCATCGTCGGGGCGGCTGCCGGCCGCGGACGTCCGCTACGCCGCTCTCACCGTGGAATCGGGCTGGGCGCCGAGCTCCCTGTTCTCCGGGACGAACTTGCTGGCGATGAAAGTCGCGCCCGCGGGATCGGCGATAAGGGTCATCCTGACCCAGGGGGCATCGAACGGCGGGATCACCACCTGGCCGCCGAGCTCCGTCGCCCGCTTGGCGGTGGCGTCGGCATCGTCGACCGCGAACGTGACGCTCCAGTGCGGGCGGACATCGGGCTGGTCGTCGGCGATCGGGCTGAGCTGCGCGACCACGTCCTCGAAGCCCTCCGGAGCGCCGACCTCCGCCATCCGCTTGCGGAGCCCGGGGTCGCTCCGCTCGAGGAAGTCGCCGTAGCCCGGCAGACGCCAGATCTCGGCGCCGTCGAGGGCGAGCGTGCCCCATCCGAACACCGCGCCGTAGAACGACTTCGCGCCTTCGGGGTCGCGGGTGCCCAGCCCATTGAAGTTCAACGAGCCGGGCTCGTTGACGACCCGCGCCCCCTTGTGCTGGTTGGCCTGCCACACGCGGAACTCGGCCCCTTCGGGGTCCGCGAACACTGCCATCCGGCCCGCGTCCATGACGTCGAAGGGCTCCATCACGACGCGCCCGCCGGCGCCCACCACCTTCGTGGCGGCGTCGTCGGCGCTGTCAACCCAGATGTAGGTGTTCCATGCCGCCGTCGACGCCGCGCCCTCGGGCTGCGAAGTGACGGCCGCTACGTCGCCGCCGCGGATGCGAGCGATGAGGTACTTGCCGGGCGAGCCGGGCGGCATCGCGTCCTCGAACTCCCATCCGAACAGGCCGCCGTAGAAGGCGACGGCCGCGTCTGGATCGGGCTGGCTCGTGTCGATCCAACAGGGGACGCCGTGCATGTATCCGTCTCGCTCGGGCATTGCTGCTCCTTCCGGTCGTTTGAACGTTCGCCCTGCACCCTACGGGCGGTTTAGGTCAGGATCTGTCCCCGACGGTCTCGATCATCAAAAGCCGGATGAGCCAGACCTCGAGCCGACTGCTGCAGCTTCTCTCCCTCCTCCAGGGGCGCCGCGATTGGCCGGGCAACCAGCTGGCGGAGCGCCTCGAGGTGTCCGCACGGACGATCCGGCGCGACATCGAGCGGCTGCGTCACCTCGGCTATCCGGTGGACTCGCTAACGGGCCCCGCCGGCGGCTACCGCCTTCGCGCCGGAAGCGCGATGCCGCCGCTGCTCGTCGATCACGAGGAGGCGATCGCCATCGCGGTCGGGCTTCGCACCGCCGCGGGCGGGTCGGTGATCGGGATCGAGGAGACCGCGGTGCGAGCCCTCGTCAAGCTGGAGCAGGTCCTGCCAGCCCACCTGCGCAGACGGGTGAGCGCACTCGGCTCGGCCATGTCCACGCTTCCGGTCGCCGGCCCGACTATCGACCCCGAGCACCTGACCGTGATAGCCGGCGCCTGCCGCGACTCCGAGCGCCTCCGCTTCGCCTACCGGAGCCGCGATGGCGTGGGCAGCCGCTGCGAGGTGGAGCCACACTCGCTCGTCAACCACGGCCGCCGGTGGTACCTCGTGGCCTGGGACCGTGCCCGCGACGACTGGCGCACCTTCCGCATCGACCGCGTAGCGCGACCCGCCTCGACCGGCGTCCGCTTCACGCCGCGCGAGTTGCCGGCCAAAGACGCCGCCGCCTACGTGGAGCAGAGCATCGCCGGGGCGCCGAACCGCTTCGAGGCGGTGGTCACGCTGCACGCCGCCGCCGAGGAGATCACGAGGCGAGTCCCGTCCCACTGGGGCGCGATCGAGCCGATCGACGCGCAGACTTGCAAGTACAGGACGGGCGACGACGACCTCCGATGGCTGGCGCTGCGGATCGCGATGCTCGGGGTCGACTTCGAGGTGCACGAGCCGCCCGAGCTGGTCGAGCATCTGCGGGCACTGGCTTCCCGGCTCGGGCGGGCCGTCAGCTGAGCCCTGCTGTCGCTCGCCGGGCCGAGCCTCTCGCTCGATCGAGCCATGTCCGCGATGATTCAGCGATGGCCTACGACGAGGATCTGGCGAACCGGGTCCGCGAGCTGATCGCAGCCCAGGCGGGGGTAACCGAGAAGAAGATGTTCGGCGGCCTGGCCTTCCTCGTCAACGGCAACATGTCGGTCGGCGTCAGTGGCCAGGGCGGGCTGTTGGTCCGGGTCGACCCGGCCGAGACCGAGGCGCTGCTCGCCAAGCCGCACGCCCGCCCGTTTGAGATGCGCGGCCGCGGGATGCAGGGCTGGCTGCGGGTCGACGCCGAGGGAGTCCCGACGAAGCGTCAGCTCGAGCCGTGGGTGCGTCGCGGCGTCTCGTATGCCCGCTCGCTGCCGCCGAAGCGGTAGCTCGCGTGCGTCACGCCGCTTCCGAGCCGGCGACCGAGCGCGTCCGGCAGACCGCTTGCGCGGGATGTCAACCGCGTCGGACCTGCCGGACGACGTCGGCTATGTAGC
>DASQXU010000042.1:0-4520 GCA_035639555.1 Thermoleophilaceae bacterium | reverse complement strand
ATCGCGACGGCGTCCTGCGCGGGATCGTGACCCTAGATCGGGTCCGCCGGATGCTCCGCTCGGCCGCCGCCGCCCGCTGAGGCACCGCCCCCCGCCCGGGGGGCGATATGCGTTCGCCTAGAATCCCGGGGGCGCCCTCCCGAAGATGCCCGAACACGACGTCCTCGTAATAGGAGCCGGCCTCGCCGGTCAGCGCGCCGCTCTGGCGGCGGCCGAGGAGGGCGCATCGGTCGGGATCATCTCGAAGGTCCACCCCGTCCGCTCACACTCCAACGCGGCCCAGGGCGGGATCAACGCGGCGCTCGACCCCGAGGACTCGTGGGAGTCGCACGCGTTCGACACGGTCAAGGGCTCGGACTACCTGGGCGACCAGGACGCGATCGAGATCATGTGCAGGGAGGCGCCCCAGGCCATCCTCGAGCTCGAGCACATGGGGGTCACCTTCCACCGCCACCCGACTGGGCGGCTCGGCAAGCGGGCGTTCGGCGGGGCGTCGGCGGCGCGGACGTACTACGTGGCCGACATCACCGGCCAGGCCATGCTCCACGTCCTCTACGAGCAGCTGATGCAGCACGAGGAGGTCTACCGCTATGAGGAGTGGTTCACCACCCGGCTGGTCCAGGACGACGAGGGCCGGATCGCCGGGGCGGTGACGCGCAACATTCTCGACGGCGCGATGGAGCTGTTCACCGCCAAGGCGGTGATCCTCGCCACCGGCGGCAACGGGCAGGTCTACACGCCCACGACCAACGCCCTCGTCTGCACCGGCGACGGCATCGCCATGGCCTACCGAATCGGCGCGCCGCTGATGGACATGGAGATGATCCAGTACCACCCCACGACCCTGGCCGGGCTCGGCCTGTTGATCACCGAGGGCGCGCGCGGTGAGGGGGCCGAGCTCTACAACGCCGAGGGCGACCGGTTCATGGAGAAGTACGCGCCGAACAAGATGGAGCTGGCCTCGCGCGACGTCGTCTCCCGGGCCGAGCAGACCGAGATCAACGAGGGGCGCGGCTTCGAGGACGGGACGGTGGCCCTGGACATCACCAAGGTGCCGCGCAAGCGAATCCACGAGGCCCTGCGGGAGATCGTGAACATCGGGCGCGACTTCGCCGGGGTGGACATCACCCGGGAGCCGATCCACATCAAGCCGGGCAACCACTACGTGATGGGCGGGATCCGCACCGACGTCAACGGCCTCACCCCGATCCCCGGCCTCTACGCCGCCGGTGAGTGTGCCTGCGTCTCGGTGCATGGCGGCAACCGGCTGGGGGCCAACTCGCTGCTGGACACGCTCGTGTTCGGGGGGCGAGCGGGCACCCACGCCGGCCGCTCGGCCAAGGGGATGGCCCTGCCCGAGCCCTCCCCCGCCGCCCTGGCCGACGAGGAGCGGATGATCCGGGCGCTCGTGCGCCGGGAGCGGTCGGGCCGCCGGGTCTCGGAGATCCGTGCCGAGCTCGGAGAGACCATGGACAAGTACGTCGCCGTGTTCCGCGACGAGGACGGGCTGCGCACCGCCCTCGACACCATCCGCCGCCTGAAGGAGGACGCGAGGACGGTCTCGGTCGACGACAAGGGAACCGTCTTCAACCAGGACGTCCTCGGTGCGCTCGAGCTCGACTTCATGCTCGACAACGCCGAGTGCATCGTGCTCTCGGCACTCGAGCGCAAGGAGTCCCGGGGCGCGCAGTTCCGCACCGACTTCCCGGAGCGCGACGACGACGAGTGGCTCAGGCACATCAACGTGAGCGTCGACGCGGGCGCGCCGCAGATCTCCTACTCCGACGTCACGCTCACCCAGTGGCAGCCCGAGGAGCGCAGGTACTAGGGATGGCCGAGACCTTCACCCTCAAGGTCCGGCGCTACGACCCCGAGTCCGGCGAGCCCGCCCGCTGGGCCGAGTACCCGGTCGAGCTCGACCCCGAGCGCTCGGTGCTCGACGGCATCCTCCAGGTTCGGGACCGGATCGACGGCTCGCTCGCCATTCGATGCTCCTGCCGGGCCGCCATCTGCGGGTCGTGCGGCGTCCGCATCAACGGCAAGTCCGCGCTCGCCTGCAACACCCGGATCAGCGCCGCTGCCGAGCGCGCCGAGGATGGGGCGGTCGTGGTCGAGCCCATGGGCAACATGCCGGTGGTCAAGGACCTCGTCGTCGACATGGACGCGGTCCACTGGAAGAAGATTCAGCGGATCGTCCCGTGGCTGCTCCCGGCCGATGAGCCGCCCCCAGACCGCGAGTGGCTCGTCCCGCCCGAGGCGATGATCGACGTCACTCAGTCGATGGCCTGCATCCACTGCGGCGCCTGCGTCTCGGCCTGTCTCTCGCTCGAGGTCGACCCCGACTTCATCGGCCCGGCCGCGCTGGCCAAGGCGTACCGCTTCGTCGGCGACCCCCGCGATGGAGCTACCGAGGAGCGGCTGCGCGACCTCGCTGAGGACCCCCACGGGATCTACGACTGCACGCACTGCTTCGCCTGCATCGAGGTGTGCCCCAAGGACGTGGCGCCGATGAACCAGATCATGCGCCTGCGCCGGCGCGCCACCGCCGACTACGAGATCAAGGACTCGAACAACGGCTACGGCCACGAGAACGCCTTCGCGCGCCTCGTCGAGAAGTACGGCACCCTGCACGAGGCCCAGCTCATCCCGCGCTCCTTCGGGCAGGGCTCGCTGATCCGTGGCCAGACTGAGCCGAACGCGGTGCGTCAGCTGGTGGGCATGGCGCCGACCGCCCTCCGCGCCGTCGCCAAGGGCAAGGTGACCCCCAAGAAGGTCCTGACCCACCCGCGCCTCCCGGACCAGGCTCAGGTGCGCCGGATCTTCAAGCAGATCGAGTCCAAGGGCGAGCGGCTCGAGCTGAACATGTACATCGTCGGGGAGTCGGGCGGCGAGGAGGAAGGCGCGATGGCCGAGTCCGCTCAGGAAACCAAGTGAAGCTCGCCTACTGGCCGGGCTGCGTCTCGCGCGGCTTCACGCCGGAGCTGCACGGCTCGATGGCCAAGGTGGCCCCCAGGCTCGATCTGGAGCTGGTCGAGCTCGACCGCGCCAACTGCTGCGGGGCGGGCGTGATCGCCGAGCACAACCAGGAGCTGGTGGACACGCTCAACGCCCGCACGTTCGCGATGGCCCAGCGGGTCGACGGGGCGGCGGGCATGGTCAACATCTGCTCGACCTGCCAGGGCGCGCAGTCCGAGTGCCAGGAGCGGCTCGACGCCAGCGCCGAGTACCGCCGACACATCAACTCGAACCTCTCGGCCGAGGGGCTGGGCTACGAGAAGGACGGCCGGTGGTGGAACAAGAACCTGCTCTGGCTGCTCGTCGAGGAGATCGGCCTCGACACCCTGAGGGAGCGGGTGGTGCGCCCCTTGGAGGGCCTGCGCATCGCCCCCTTCTACGGCTGCTACATCGTCCGCCCGACCCGGCGGCTCGAGTTCGCCGCCTACCCCGAGCGCGACCGCTACCTGGACATGGTGATCGAGGCGGTCGGCGCCGAGCCGGTGAAGTACGCCGGCAGCCACAAGTGCTGCGGCTTCCCGGTGATCACCATGAACCGCACCACGTCGCTCCGTCAGGCCGGACGCCACCTGGCCGACGCGATCGACGCCGACGCCGACTGCCTGGTCACCCCCTGCCCGCTCTGCCACCTCAACCTCGACTTGCAGCAGCCCGACGCCGCCAAGTACGTCGAGCGCGAGCTCGACATCCCGGTGCTCCACCTGCCCCAGATGCTCGGCCTCGCCCTCGGGCTCGAGCCCAAGGAGCTCGGGATGAACAAGCACGTGGTCTCGACCCGCGATGTGCAGCGGCGCATCACGGAGCTCGCGGCCGCCTGATCAGCCGGCGACGGCGACCGGTCCGGGCCGGCGCTCTCGAAGGACGACCCGGGTGCCGTGCCCCGGGGCCATCGTGATGCCCTGACGCTTGACCGCCTCCGGCCGCCGGCCCACGGGCTCGAGCCGCGCCCGCGTGAGGACGGTCTCGATCACGGTCTTCATCTCGAACGACGCGAAGGCGGCGCCGAGGCAGCGCCGGGTCCCGCCGCCGAAGGGAAGCCACGAGTAGGTGTCCGGGGCGCCGGGCTCGAGGAAGCGCTCGGGCCGGAACTCGTCGGGGTCGGGATAGCGGTCCTCGCGCCGGTGGATGCCGGCGATCGACGGGTTGATCTCGACCCCGGGCGGGATCGAGTACGGGCCGAGCTCGAAGTGGCCGCCGCGGACGACGCGCCCGACCGCGGGAACCACCGGGCGGGCCCGCAGCGTCTCCTTGACCACGGCCTCCGGATACTCGTCGTCGCCGGCGTCGATCGCCTCCCGGAGTCGCCCGAGCACCCGTGGGTCACGCAGCAGCAGGTCGAACGCCCAGGCCAGCCCGGTTGCGGTGGTCTCGTGGCCCGCGACCAGCAGTGTGACGAGCTCGTCCCGCAGTTCCTGGTCGGTCATCGCCCTGCCGTCCTCGTCTCGGGCGAGCAGCAGCAGCGAGAACACGTCCTCCCGTTCCTCGAGGTCGGCCGCCCCGCGCCG
>DASQXU010000041.1:0-2263 GCA_035639555.1 Thermoleophilaceae bacterium | reverse complement strand
GCCTCGTCGTCGCCGGTGTTGCGCAGGTCGTACCTAGGCAGCGTGGCGAGGCGGATCAGGGAAGCAGGAGTACGCGCGGACCGCGAGCCGGCTGATGGTCGGGACGAGGACCGGGAGCAGTCCAGTTGCGAGCAGACGCTTCCTTTCCTGTGTACTTCCAGCACTCTCGCTGACGACCGCTTCGGCCACCATCCGGTTGCCCCGGCGCCACCTCCGTGACCGGAAACGGTCGCGCAGTCGGCAGACGCCTCGACACCAGGCTCCCTGGACACACTTCTCCTTTCGACCTTCCAGGCCGGGTGACGCTACGCCTATGCGCCGCTAGCGGTCACGTGCAGCCGGTGTCGGGGTGATTCCTTTCGTCCAAGAGGAGTCACCCCGCGAGTGCCGATCGGCACGCTCGCTGCACGACGCGGAAGCGGTAGCGTGGGCGACGTCGCCCGAGGCGCTCGCCCGGACGGGGGGAGCGTGCGCGCCAGTGCTGGCAGGCATACCGACTCGAAATCGCCCGAGACCTGGGTCCGGAGTCGACCGGCCGTTCCGTTTTCGCCGCCGTCGGTGTCTCAACTGACAGCGCCGACGAAAGGAGAACGGCGATGGGGAAGATCGTCATCAGCGAGAACGTCTCGCTCGATGGAGTCATCGAGGACCCTTCCGGTGTCGAGGGCTTCAAGCACGGCGGCTGGGTCGGCAAGGTCACGGACCGCGCCGAGGCCGGCAAGAGGCTGTTCGATGAGGCGCTGGGCGCCGAGGCGCAGCTGTTCGGTCGGCGGACATACGAGTTCTTGGCCGCGCGGTGGCCATCCCGCGACGGCGCCCTGGCGGACAGGCTGAACAGCATGCCCAAGTACGTCGTCTCCTCGACCCTCGAGGATCCCGAGTGGAACAACACGAGGGTGCTGAAGGGCGACGCGGTCGAGGAGGTCTCGAAGTTGAAGCAGGAGCTCCACGGGCAGATCGTCGTCGCCGGGAGCATTCAGCTCGCCCGCGCGCTGATCGAGCACGACCTTGTCGACGAGCTGCGGCTGCTGGTCTACCCGGTCGTGCTCGGGACTGGCGAGCGCCTCTTCGGCGAGACCCGCGACAAGAAGCCGGTGCGCCTCGTCGGCACCCGGTCGCTCGACGATCTCGCCCTCCTGACCTACGAGCTCGTCCGAGACGCAGAGCGCTCTCGGACGGCGCCAGCGTTCGGGACAAGCGCGCGGCCGCTCTCCGGCGGACCCGTCGGATGCCCCTCCTACACACCTCGTCTACGGGTCCGGCGTCCCGCCGGTCGACACGACCATCATCGGCGGCCGCCCGACGTGGCAGGCGGGTGACGCGCCCTACCCCGACAGGCCCGTGTCGGCCAGGGCCTCGGCGCGATCGGGGTAGCCGACGAGCGAGGCGATCTTGCCGTCGCGAATCGTGAAGAGATCGGCCGAGCGGATCACCACCGGCACCCCGCTGCCCTTGCCGCGCCCCTCGATGGTCATCAGGGCGAGCACGCGGTCGCCGTCCTCGATGAACCGCTCGGGCGTGAGCCGTATCTCGTCCCAGGTCCCGAACCAGCGCTCGAAGAACCGGCCGCACGCCTCGCGACCCTCGTAGACGCCGCCATCCGGGATGCGGGTCTGATCGAACCGAGCGTCGGGATGGAGCAGCGCGCTGACCTCGTGCCAATCGGGCACGGCCGTGATGATTTCCCGGACAAGTTCCACGTTCTCCTGCGCCATGGCTCGCCCAGTATCCCGCCTTGGGAACGCGCTTGGCGGCGACGACACTTCGCGGTGGGACTCGGCGGCCGCGAGCGGTGTTCCGCTGCGAACGAGAAGCGCGCCGCGCCGGGGATCGAGGTCCCCTCGACGAGGTCGAGCGCCTCCTGGATCCGCAGCCCGGCCCGGAAGAGCACGACGATCAGCCCGCGCATCCGCAAGCCGGTCGGGATCCCCTATCCGGAATCGATGGCGGCCTTCGCCTCGCTCCCGAGATCCTTGTTCCTCGGCAGGAACTTGCTCGCGGCGAACGTCGCGCCCTGCGGGTCGCCCATGACGGTCATCCGGATGGTGTATGTGGGTGTGGACCAGGGGGCGTCGAACGGCGGGACGATCACCTTTCCGCCGAGCTCGGTGACCTTCGCGGCCGCGGCGTCGGCGTCGGCGGTGGCGAAGGTCACGCTCCAGTGCGCCGGCGTGTCGGGCCGGTCGTCCGCGATCGGAATGATGCTCGCGACGACGTCCTCGAACCCCTCTGGGGCCCCTGCCTCCGCCATCTGCTTGCGCAG
>DASQXU010000040.1:0-3410 GCA_035639555.1 Thermoleophilaceae bacterium | reverse complement strand
CCCGTAGTGCTGGGCTCGATGCCGATGAACCGGATGACCTGAGGATCGCTCTCGATCCTCAGACGAAGGGTCACGGGCTCCTGGTCGGGGTTATTCATCGTCGCCTCCTCGGTGCGGTGCCTTGTCTAGGGGGACGTGTCCTGATCGGCGCCTCTAACAAAGGCGGGCCCTATGAACCTCCACATGGCACGGACGGCACAGGCCGCGGATGTTGCGGGTATCCAGGCCGCCGGCATCCCTTGATCGTAGGCCGCCTATGTGCTGCCCCACCTGGCTCGGCCGGGCACGACAGCGGGTTCAGCTCCGGTCGCGCTCGAGGACCTGGCGTGAGACCTTCCGCCACGCAGACGTCGAGTAACCGCGGGCCTTTGAAGCCGCGTTTGCCGCATCATCTTGTGCTGCTTGGCGTGGCGGCTGTACCGAGCGTCCGGCACGACCATCCGGCATGTCGGGCACAAGCCCGAGCCCACTAGTCGGCCTCGCGCACGGGCGGCGTCGCCGCGAGCCTGGAGGTCACCGAGTCGCGTGCTCGAGCAAGAGCTCGAACGCGTTAGCGCGTCTACGGCCTCGCGGTCCTTCCGGCGACCGTACCCGCGCCAGGACGTGCTCTAGCTCAGGCGGGCGAGCCCCAGGGGCGCTCTCGGTTTCGGAGGTGAGTTTGGACGTGGTGCCTGAGTCGGACGATCTGACGGCGGCCGCCGCACGCGCACGCCGGCATCGTGTCCGGCCGAAACCGCGGCACCCTGCAGTGGCTCACTCTGCCGCATGCCTGGCAAACGAGCTCGGCAACCGGCCCCAGCCCGATACCGAGGGGGGCAGCCCGACGAGCTCTGAGTCCATCGTCCATATTGGGCCTCCTATACACACGGAGGCTACTCCGAACCGGCGAGGCGGCCGGACCCCGGAGCGACTCATGACCGCGCGACTCTTCACCACCCCGGCTCAGTTCGGGCGATAGCCAAGGTGGCCGACCACCCGGCATGATGACGGTGCGGCGCAAGACGCGGGCCATGTCCCGGCACTCCTAGATCCCCCGGGGCAGGCTAGTGCCGGACGTGGCGCTCCAACTCGACCCGCCCGGCCGGGTCGCGGCTCGGCGAGCCCGCCCCGGGTGATGGACGCTCTTTGGGGTTTCCCTCTCTTAAGGCTTCCTGATTGGGGTTTGGAAGCCCCGACCCGGGTACAGCCGAACACGGCAGCGAGGCGCGGTTCGGCACATACGGTTCCCCCGACCCCGCCTCGGCTTGGTGTCGGCCCCGGTTCCGGGGCCTTCGCCTTTCAGGGAGCGCAACGCGCCAGACCGGTGTTCCAGCGTGGTAGCTGCATCGCCGACGCGCTCAGAACCTCGAACAGCGGCGCGTTCGGCCTCGAGGCTCGTACGGATTGCCAAGGCACGCAACCGTTCGTGTCGGTGCGGCGGGGCTCGGCGCTAGGTCGGCGATGGCCGCGGTCGTCGACCCATCAGTGCACCGTTCAAAAGACTGGGTTGAGGCGGGCTCAGAGCGCGCCGACGCTCACGTCCTGCAGGTGGGCGGGTCGGTGAGGCGCCGCCCTGCCGCTCTCCGGGAAGTTTGCGGCCGCTAACAGCGTCATCACACCTAGTAAGGCACGGCCGGCAACGCGAAGAGGCGACCGAAGGAGGCTCGAATGAAGCTTGCCACGATCACGGCAGCGGCCCTCGGCATCGGCCTCGTCGGGTGCGGCGGTGGCGGCGGGGCGAAGAGCACGGCTCCAAAGCCCTCGGCGGCCGGGTCGCCCACCGTGTAGGTCATGAAGAGCGAATACAAGCTCCAGCCGTCGAACCGGCCGGACGCCACCGTGCTGACCATCGAGGCGCCCGCCGGCGCAGAGCTGCTGCTGCACGACTTGGTCGATGCGCTCAGCGCCCAGCAGGAGGCTGCCTGATGAGCGCACGAGAGCCGACGCTTCGCCCGACGCGCAGCTGGTTCACCGGAGCTGCGCTGCCGGTCGTGCTGTGCTACGCCCTGGCGCCGGCGACTATCGGCGCTGCTGCCTGGGGAGCCATCGGCGGCTGCCTCGGAATCACCGTCGCCTGCATGCTGGCTGACGGGGTGTGGCTTCTCGTCTACCGTCGGCGCAGACGGACCGGCTGTTGGTGATCGGGCGGTCGCTGGTCGTCGCGCTGATCGTCGTCGCCACCGGGGCGTTCATCGTCGGCACCGCGATAGAGCGAAACACGGGCGAGAAGCACCACGGCGAACAGAGCTCGGTCGCCAGCCCCGCGCGCGACGGCGGCGAGCGTGGCGCCCACAAGGAGAGCGGCGGTGAGGGTCACGCCGGCCATGCCGGAGAGGCTGGGACTGAGGGCGGAGCCCACCACGCCGAAGGCGGCGGCGAGGCCGCTGGCAAGGAGAGCCATGAGGAACTGAAGCCGCTCGGTATCGACATCGAAGCGGCGCCGTTCGTTGCCCTCGCCGCCGCCGCCTCGCTCGCGCTCGCGCTCGCTGCCTGGCTGCGGCCCCGATCGGTGCTGCTCCTGGTCGCCATCGCCGCGGCGATGCTCGTCTTCGGCGCGCTCGACGTGCGCGAGGTCTTCCACCAAAGCGATGAGAGCAGGACTAGCCTCGCCGTACTCGCAGGCCTAGTCGCGGTCCTCCACGTCGGGGCGGCGGCGGTCGCCGGGGTGATGGGCCGCCAGGCCGGTCGCTCGCTCGCCTGACGGCCTGAGCCCAAACGTTCGCTGGGGTGAGCGGCACAACCAGCGCGAATAGCCGGCGGGCGAGGACCTATCGAGACGACCCGACCGAGAGCAACCTCCAAAGGCCGGGATCCGGACGCTACCCCGACCTCACCGGGTCAGCGCCTCATCCACCAACCGTGCCCCCGAGGCAAGATCCAGAGGCGGTCACGGAAGCCCGAACCCGCCTCTGCCGGCTCGGGTCGAACGGTCGATGACGCCTTCCCCGAGGCTCGAGGCGCCAGCCGAGCTTGGGCACGCAACGGCTGAAGTCGAAGGACCGGGTGCTGGACGACCTCGAGAGCTCAACCTCGCATCGCTTACGCCGTTGCGCCGCCGAGCGCTTAGCGGGATGGGGTGTAGACCGTGAGCCGCTGAGGCAGCTTCTCGACCCGGAAGCTCGGGCTGCCGTCGAACGTGTTGCCGTCGCGCGCCAGCCGCAGCGGGTCGTTGCCCGCGTCGACCTCGAGCGCCGGCGCCTCCCAGCGGCGATAGGCCCGGCAACGAGATAACCGGCCGCTCAGCACCGACAGCGTGACTCGCAGCCGCGACCAGCGCCCTGACGCCTCGATCAGCCGGATGTCGAGCAGACCATCATCGAGGCGCGGCCTCCAGCTCGGGGCGAAGCCCTCCGGCCTGTAGCGGCAATTGCCGATGAACGCCATCCAGACCCTCCGCTCGTGCCCGTCGATCAGTATCGGCTCGGGGCGGG
>DASQXU010000039.1:0-21030 GCA_035639555.1 Thermoleophilaceae bacterium | reverse complement strand
GGACCGCCCGGCGCGCCGTCGCCTTGGCCCTGCCCCGACCCGCGGGCGGGCCGCGTTTCGTTCCGCTCGCTGGCGTCGTCTGCCATCTGATCATCGTAGCCCCCGCCCGCCCGCCGGCCAGGTTTCACCCCCGGCGGAACCCGGGGCACTCGCGGGTGGGGGCACGTTCGCGGGCGCGCTGGAGGCGCGTCGGATAGAGAGCGCTACGAGCTCGAGGTGGTAGGACAGGACGGCGTGCGCGTGCCCGAGCGGATCGCGGTCACCTACCGGCTACCCGTGGCGGACGACCGTCCCGAGGTCGCCGAGCGGTCCACGCGGTGCACGCGCGGGCCTGTCCGGTGGCCCGGGGCAACGGCGGCGCGGTCGCGATCGAGACGTCGCTCGAGCTCGCCTGAGCGACTACGGGCCCGCCCCGTCGCCCTCGGCCCGGCGCAGGAGCTCTGCCCGGACGAAGTCGTCGAGGTCGCCGTCGAGCACGGCTTGGGCGTTGCCGACCTCCACGTTCGTGCGGTGGTCCTTGACCATCTGGTAGGGGTGGAGGACGTAGGAGCGGATCTGGGAGCCCCAACCGACGTCCTGGGCTTCCCCCTTCTCCCGCGCGAGCTCCTCGCGCCGCCGCTGCTCCTCGCGCTCGAGCAGGCGCGCCTTCAGGATCGCCATCGCCGTCGCCTTGTTGGCCGACTGCGAGCGCTCGTTCTGGACCTGGACCACGACGCCCGTCGGCTTGTGGGTGATCCGCACCGCCGAGTCGGTCTTGTTCACGTGCTGGCCGCCCGCCCCGGACGCGCGGTAAGTGTCGATTTGGAGATCGTCCGGGTCGATCTCGACCCGCACGTCGTCCTCGACGAGCGGCGCGACCTCCACGCCGGCAAACGCGGTGTGCCGGCGGCGCGCCGCGTCGAACGGGGAGATGCGGACCAGCCGGTGGACCCCCTTCTCGGCCGAGAACAGCCCGTAGGCGTTGTCCCCGCGGGCGATGAAGGTCGCCGACTTGATCCCCGCCTCCTCGCCGGGGCTCGCCTCCTTGAGCTCGACCTTGAACCCGCGCTTCTCGGCCCAGCGCATGAACATCCGCAGGACCATCTCGGCCCAGTCCTGCGAGTCGGTGCCGCCCGCGCCGGCGTTCACGGTCACCACCGCGTCGCCCGCGTCGTACTCGCCCGAGAACAGGCGTGCCTCCTCGAGCTCGGCCAGGCGGGCCGCGATCGCCCTGCGCTGCTCGTCGAGCTCGGCGGCGATCGCGTCGTCCTCGGCCGCCATCTCCTCGAGCGCGTCGAGGTCGTCGAGGTCGCGCTCGATCGCCCGATAGGCCTCGAGCCGCCGGGAGAGCCGCGCGTGCTCGGCCGAGACTCGCGCCGCCCGCTCCTGGTCGCCCCAGAAGCCGGGGGCCTGCATCTCGCGCTCGAGCGCGGCTACGCGCTGGGCGAGCGCGGGCGGGTCAAAGGTAGTCCGCGAGCAGCTTCAGCTGGTCGCGGAGCGCCGTGTCGCCGTTATGCGCCATGGCACTTCTTGAACTTCTTGCCCGACCCGCACCAGCACGGGTCGTTGCGGCCGAGCTTCTCGCGCTCGTCGACGCGCCGGGTCTCCACCTGGACCGGCGCCTCGAGCTCGGCGGCGGCGTAGTCGGCCTCGGCGATCTCGGATGGGATCGCGGCCCCGGCGGCGGCCGCGATGGCGTCGCGTCCGGCGGCGGCGTGGCCGCCGGCGTAGCTGTAGGAGCCGCCGGTGGAGCTGGTGGCGCTGCCCGTGAGCGCCCAGCCCTGCTGGGCCTGCTGCCCGCGGCCGTCGCCCTCGACCTCCACCTCGACGTTGAAGACGTAGCGCCCGAACTCGTCCCAGATGTTGTTCATGAGCTCCCGGAACATCTCGAAGCCCTCGTTCTTGTAGGCGACGAGGGGATCGATCTGGGCGAACCCGCGGAGGTGGATGCCCTCGCGCAGATAGTCCATGTCGTGGAGGTGCTCGCGCCAGCGCTCGTCGATGATCTGGAGGAGCATGAACCGCTCGAGCGCGCGCATCAGCTCGTCGCCGAGCTCCTCCTCACGCTCGTCGTACGCGTCGACCACGTCCTTGCGCAGCTCCTGGATCAGCGACTCCCGGTCGACCTGGGTCAGGTCGACGTCCTCGGCCGAGTACGAGCACGGGTAGATCTGCTCGAGCTGGGTGAACAGCCCGTCGAGGTCCCACTCCTCGGGAATGTCGGACTCCATGTACGCGCGGGCCGTGCGCTCGATCACGTCGGAGATCTGCTCGCGCACCGTCTCCGAGATGTCCTCCCCCTGGAGGATCCGGTCGCGGTACTCGTAGACGACCTCGCGCTGCTGGTTCATGACGTCGTCGTACTCGAGCACCCGCTTGCGGATCAGGAAGTTCTGCTCCTCGACCTTCTTCTGCGCGTTCTCGATCTGCTTCGAGAGCATCCTGTGCTCGATCGGAGCCTCGTTGCCCTCGTCGTCGACCTGGGCGAGGAACTTGTTGTCGAGGATCTTGTAGATCCGGTCCCCCGCGAAGAGCCGCACCAGGTCGTCCTCGGCCGAGAGGTAGAAGCGCGACTCCCCGGGATCGCCCTGGCGGCCGGAGCGCCCGCGGAGCTGGTTGTCGATCCGCCGCGACTCGTGGCGCTCGGTGCCGCATATGAACAGGCCGCCGGCGTCGATCACCTTCTGGCGGTCCTGCTCGACCTCGGCCTTGACGCTCGGGAACACCTCGTTCCAGGCCCGCTCCCACTTCTCGCTCCCCTGCTCCAGCCCCCGCTTCTGTAGCTCCCGCCGGGTGAGGTGCTCCTCGTTGCCCCCGAGCATGATGTCGACGCCGCGGCCCGCCATGTTGGTGGCGATCGTGACCGCGAACGGCCGCCCGGCCTCGGCGATCGTCTCGCCCTCACGCTCGGCGTGCTCGGGCTTGGCGTTCAGCACGGTGTGCGGGATCCCCTTCGTCCGCAGCCGCGCGGAGAGCAGCTCCGAGACCTCGACCGAGATCGTTCCGACCAGGATCGGCTGCCCCTTGCTGTGCCGCCACTCGATCTCTCCGATGACGGCGTTCCACTTCCCTTCCTTGGTCTTGTAGATCTGGTCGTTGTGGTCCCGGCGGATCATCGGCTCGTTCGTGGGGACCTCGACCACCTGGAGCCCGTAGATCTTCATGAACTCGGTGGCCTCCGTGAGGGCGGTGCCGGTCATCCCCGCGAGCTTGTCGTACTTGCGGAAGTAGTTCTGGTAGGTGATCGTGGCGACGGTCTGGTTCTCCTCCTGGATCGCCACGCCCTCCTTGGCCTCGACCGCCTGGTGGAGCCCCTCGGACCAGCGGCGGCCCTCGAGGATGCGCCCGGTGAACTCGTCGATGATCTTGACCTCGCCGTCGATCACCGCGTAGTCGACGTCGCGCTTGTAGAGCGACTCCGCCTTCAGCGCCTGCTGGAGGTGGTTGACCAGGTTCCCGTACTCGGCCTTGTAGAGGTTGTCGATCCCCAGGAAGCGCTCGGCCTTCTCGACCCCACGCTCGGTGACCGCGACCGTCTTGTGCTTCTCGTCCGGCTCGAAGTCGAAGTCGGCGACCCAGTCCCGCGACTTGGCCTCGAAGGTCTCGGGCTTCTTGCCCGGCTCCATGATCTTGGCCAGCTGGGCGAACTTGTAGTAGACGTCGGCCGCCTGCTCGGGGGCGCCGGAGATGATCAGGGGGGTGCGCGCCTCGTCGATCAGGATGTTGTCGACCTCGTCGACGATCGCATAGCCGTGCCCGCGCTGGACCTTCTGCTCGATCTCGACCGCCAGGTTGTCGCGCAGGTAGTCGAAGCCGAACTCCGAGTTGGTCCCGTAGACCACGTCGCATCCGTAGGCACGGTGCTTGTCCTCATCGGACTGACCCGATTGGATCACGCCGACGGTCACGCCGAGCATGTCGTAGATCGGCCCCATCCAGTTGGCGTCGCGCCGGGCCAGGTAGTCGTTGACGGTGACCAGGTGGATGCCCTTGCCCGGGACCGGGTTGCCGTCCTCATCCCGGGCGGCCAGCGCGTTGAGCGCGATCGGGAGGGTGGCGGTGAGGGTCTTGCCCTCGCCGGTCTTCATCTCGGCGATCGAGCCGTCGTATAGGACCATGCCGCCGATCAGCTGGACGTCGAAGTGGCGCTGGCCGAGGGTCCGCCTCGACGCCTCCCGCACCAGCGCGAAGCAGTCGAACAGCAGCTCGTCCAGCGACTCGCCGTCGAAATGGCGGCGGCGGAGCTTCTCGTACTCCTCGCGAAGCTCGTGGTCCTCGAGCAGCTCGACCTCGGCCTCCCGCTCGTTGATCCGGGCGACGCTGCGCTCGAACTGCCTGTACTTCTTGCCCTCGCCGATCCTGAGAGCACGCTCGAGAATGGGCATCCCGGCGAGGGTAGCAACGGGTCTGGACCCGGGCGAGCGGCGTCCGGCGGGCGCCGTACGCCGGCCCGAGGTCAGGCTATGCGGGGCGCCGCCGCCTTCGCCGACTCGCGCCGCTTGCGCCGCTTGTCGCGGTGGCGCTTGACCTGGCGAGCGAGGTCGTCGGCCACCAGGTTGATCGAGTGCACCATGTCGTCCGAGCGCTCCCTCGCCCGCAAGGTGACCCCCTTGAGGTGGAGGGTCGCCTCGGCGACCTGCGACTCGCGGATCGAGGGGTTCTTCTCCTCCTTCAGCTCGACCTCCATCTCGGCGAGGGGCGAGACCTGCCGGCCAACCTTCGCGAACTTCTTCTCCACCCGCTTTCGAAGCTCGTCGCCGACCGTCACGTTGCGCCCCTTTATCTCGATGCGCATGGGCCCTCCTAGAGTCGCGGCCTGGCAGGTGATCGGATGGTAGACCCGCGTCCTGGCGGACGGAAGGCGCGGAGCCGGGGGCGATTTCCGGGGGCACGCTCATCGGCCCGGGGTGCGTGCGTAGGTCACCGCTCGGACCTGGGCAGAGCCGGCGGAGCGCAGGGCGACGGCGCAGGCGCGGAGGGTCGAACCGGTGGTGACCACGTCGTCGACCAGCACGGCCCGCGCCGGCGCCGCCGAGCCGCCCCGGACCCCGATGGACGACGCGGGACCGGCGATCCGCTCCCGGCGGCTGCGGCCGGTCTGCCGCGAGGCCGGGCCGCCTCGCTCGAGGCAGTCGGCGAGCGGGAGGCCGATGCGGCGGCCAAGCGACGCCGCCAGCCGCTCCGCCTGATTGAAGCCCCGCCGCCTGCTGCGGGCGGGGTGGAGGGGGACCGGGACCAGGCTCGCCCCGAGCAGGAACGTGGCGGGCACGCCGGCCGCCATCGGGGCTGCCATCGTCTCGGCCAGACCGAGCGCCCCGCGAAACTTCAGCGCGGCGACCAGCGCCCGGGCCGCCCCCTCATAGGCCAAGGGGGCCCAGACCGGGAGCCCGCCGCAGTCGACCGGGTCGGGGCCGAGCCAGCGAAGGCGCCGGCGGCAGCCGGGGCACAGGGGGTCGCCGGGGCGGCTCGTCCCGCCGCAGCCGAAGCAGGCCGGGGGCGCGGCTAGCGACAGAAGGCGCTCGACGACGGTCCGCGCGGCGTCGGCGGCGCGCTCTGCGACGGGGTCGGCGGTGGGCATGGGCCAAGTGTCCCCGAGAAGCAGTTACAGGTGGGGCCGCCACTGCGACAATTCCGCGCGTGGTTCGTGACGATTCGCTGACTCGGACGGCGGCGTGAGCCACCCGCGCATCGTCTGGCTCTCGGACCCGACGGTGCTCGCTCCGATCGCCGTCCTGGTCCTGCTCTACGTCCGCCGCTTCCGCGCGGCGCGGCGGGAGGCCGGCCCCGGGGGGGCGAGCGGGCTCCAGGCCGCCGCCTTCGCTGGAGCGGTGCTGACCCTCCTGGCGGCGCTCGCCTCCCCGATCGACGGGCTCGGCGAGGACTACCTCTTCTCCGCGCACATGCTGCAGCACGTGCTGCTCGGCGACGTGGCGCCGCTGCTCCTGCTGCTCAGCCTCTCGCGCGTGATGCTCCGGCCGGTCACCCGCCGGCTGGTGGCGATCGAGCGCGGGCTGGGGCCGCTCGCCCACCCGCTCACCGGCCTGATCGTGTGGCTCGCCCTGATGTACCTGTGGCACGCGCCCGCCCTGTACGACGCGGCGCTCAGGCACTCCGGGATCCACGCCCTCGAGCACGTCTGCTTCTTCATCGCCGGCGTCGCCGTGTGGTGGCCGCTCGTGCAGCCGATCCCCATGCGCCGCCGCCTCACCGGCCTCTGGCCGGTCGCCTACATCGGCGGGGCGAAGTTCGGGCTCGCGGCGCTGGGTCTCTACCTCACCTGGACCACCACCGTCGTCTACTCGTACTACGAGCACGTGCCCCGGATCTGGGGGCTGTCGCCGATCGCGGACCAGAACGTCGGCGGGGCGATCATGATGGTCGAGCAGTCGCTGACGTTCGTCGTGGTGCTGGCCGCAGTGTTCGTACGGATGCTCGCCCAGTCCGAGGTCGAGGAGCGCCGCCGGGAGCGGCTCGAGGACGCGGCGGCGATGTAGCCGGAGCCGGGGCTAGCTCACGACGGTCGCCGGGGGTGGCGGGCGGCCACCGGGATCGCGAGGCGGAAGCGAATCCGCGCCGTAAGCGAGTTCGGTGTCCGGCAGTGGTCGGCGTCCGGACCGGGGCGGTCCGCCAGCGCTAGCAGCGGCGCTTCCCGACGTGGTCTGGCGGCCTGCGTCCCGTATTTCGTCGCGATCCGCCAGAGGGGGCTCAAGCGGCGACGAGTCAGCCCCAGGAGGTGCCGTAAGAGATCGCCACCGGCGCGCTGGACCCGCTGCGCGAGTGACCGCTGCCGCGTCTCCGGCTTCGACGTCCCGTCTCAGGCGGCGACCCGAGGCGGGGCGCCGAGATCGCCGGCGGGGGGTCTGGCGCCGTTCGGGACGTTGTGTCCCGTAACGCGCCACACGTCGCTCACGGCGCCGGGCCTGGGCACCCGGGCGCCGGCGGACAGCGCCCCGATCAGGTCCCCTGGTCCCAGGAGCCCAGGTACTCGACCTGGAGCTCGCTCAGCTCGTCGATCCGGACGCCCATCGAGTCGAGCTTCAGGCGGGCGATCTCCTTGTCGATCTCCTCGGGCACTCCGTAGACCCGCTTCTCGAGCGAGGCGGCGTTCTTGGCCATGTGCTCGGCGCAGAGGGCCTGGTTGGCGAAGCTCATGTCCATCACCGCGGCCGGGTGGCCCTCGGCGGCCGCCAGGTTCACGAGGCGGCCGTCGGCGAGCAGGTTGATCCGACGCCCGTCCTCGGTGAGGTGCTCCTCGACGAACGGGCGCACCTGCCGCTTGCGGGCGGTGATCCGCTCGAGGTCGGGCTTGTTGATCTCGACGTCGAAGTGGCCCGCGTTGCAGATGATCGCCGTGTCCTTCATGACCTCGAAGTGGGGCGCCGAGAGCGCGTCGCGGCCGCCGGTCACGGATATGAAGACGTCCCCTTCGCGGGCCGCCTCGAGGGAGGGCATCACGTCGTAGCCGTCCATCACGGCCTCGAGCGCGCGGAGCGGGTCGACCTCGCAGACGATCACGTGGGCCCCCGCCCCCTTCGCCCGCATGGCCACGCCGCGGCCACACCATCCGTAGCCGAGGACCACCACCCGGCGCCCGGCGAGCAGGACGTTGGTCGCGCGCAGGATGCCGTCGAGGGTCGACTGGCCGGTGCCGTAGCGGTTGTCGAACAGGTGCTTGGTGTTCGCCTCGTTGACCGCGATGATCGGGAAGCCGAGTCTGCCCTCGGCCTCGAGCGCCCTGAGCCGGATGACGCCGGTCGTGGTCTCCTCGGTGCCCCCGATGATGTCCGGTAGCTGGTCGACGCGCTTCGAGTGCAGGACGCCGATCACGTCGGCGCCGTCGTCCATGGTGATCTGCGGGCGCTTGTCACAGACCGCGTCGATGTGCCGGTAGTAGGTCTCGTTGTCCTCGCCGTGGATCGCGAATACCTCGGCCCCGAAGCGGTCGACCAGGGCCGCGGCGGTCTCGTCCTGGGTCGAAAGCGGGTTGGACGCGCAGAGGCCGACGTCCGCGCCGCCGGCGATCAGCGTGCGGACCAGGTTGGCGGTCTCGGTCGTCACGTGCAGACAGCACCCGAGAGTGATGCCCTCCAGCGGCCGCTCCCGCGCGAAGCGCTCGCGGATCTGGCGGAGCACCGGCATCTGGGTGTCCGCCCACTCGATCCGGAGCTCGCCCTGCTCGGCGAGCGACAGGTCGCGGACGTCGTAGTTGGAGGTGGTCACTGGGGTCGAGGCCAAACCGGTTCCTTTCTGCTCGTGTGGGTCAGGCGGCGAGGAGCCGCTGGTGCTTCTCCTGCTCGAAGCGCAGCCAGTCGCCGCTGCCCACGCCCTCGGGACGCCGCGCGCGGTCCTCGAACCAGCGCTCGAGGGCCTCGCGCAGCGCGTGGTCCGAGCGCAGACGCTTGGCGAACGCGATGTCGGAGAGCCCGCAGTGGAAGCGTCGAAGCAGCTGCCGCAGGGTGCGCAGGCGCTGCAGCTCGCCCGCCCCGAAAATCCGATAGCCGGCGGGCGTGCGGGGCGGCTCCACCAGTCCCGATCGCTCGATGTAGCGGAGCATCCGCGGCGACCAACCGGTCGTCTCGGACGCCTCCTGGATGGTCAGCCCGTCCGTCCGCCCGGTCACGAGCCGGGTCGGCGTCGGGGACGGTCGCGCACCGTCCAAGGCGAAGTCGTCGACTGACCGGCCCATCCGGCCAGGAACCTTACCACAGTTGTGTCAAGGTTTGCCGAGGAGCGCCTTGAAGCGCTCGATCGGCTCGACCGGCGTGGGATCGACTCCGGAGAGCACGGCCAGGTACACGCTGACCAGGTCGCCCAGAAGCACCTGCGAGAGCAGCCGCTCGGCCGGCGTCGCGCCCGGGGAGGGCACGCGCTCGGTATGGATCCCCGCCGCCTCGAGCGCGGCCGCCGTGAGCTCCACGCGCCGGGCGATGCGGGGGTGGTCGTCCGGGTCGTCGAGGAAGACGGCCGCGAGCGGGGCGAGGCGAGCCCCCTGGTCGAAGCCGCAGATCTCGTTGTGGTCGGCCTCGGGAAGCGCCGCGAAGAACGCCGCTACCTCGGCGTTCTCGTTCAGCTGGGTCTTCCAGCGCCGCGCGACGGCGGCGCTTCGCCCGGCGCCGTAGACGATGGGCAGCGTGCCGCGCAGCCGGGCGGCCAGCTCCTTCGCGAGCGACTCCGCGCCCGCCTCCGGCCCCCACTCGCGAGCCCGCTCGGCCAGCGGCCCGGCGGCCGCCTCCACCTCGGCGCCGAGCGACGGGGCGGCGCCGCATGCCGCGGCGCACTCGAGCGCGCCGAGCGTCATGTAAGCCACCGCGGCCCGCGGCTGCATCCCGGACGGCGCGCCGATCACCGGCACGCTGGCCTCCCGCGCATGCTCCGCGAGGGTCCCCCCGGTAGTGAGCGCGACTCGGGCCGCGCCGGCCTCCCCGGCGGCCTCGAAGCAGGCGAGCGTCTCCTCGGTCTCGCCCGAGTAGCTCGCACAGAGCACGAGCGCGTCCGGCCCCGTGGGGCCCGGGTCGTAGCCCCTGACGGTGCGAATGGGACGGAGGGCGCGGCCACCGAGGATCGCCGCCGCGAGGTCGCCGCCGATCGCCGAGCCGCCCATTCCGCATACCACGAGGCCGGCGGAGCGCTCGTGACGGGGCACGCGCGCGGACTCCACCCGCCAGAGCGCGTCGCCGAGCTGGCCCGGGAGGTCGAGGACGTCCCGCACCATCCCGTGCGGGTCCGCGCGCTCGATCGCGTCCGGATCGAGCGCCGCGGCGGCCGCCCGCCGGGCGCTCACGCCACCCGCTCGCCGGCCTCGATGCGGGTCCCCGGCTCCACCCGGGCGCCGCCGTCGACGAACGCCTCGTCCCCGATCGTCGCCCCCGCCCCGACGACCGCGCCGGGCTCGACCTGCGCCCGCTCCCCGATCCGCACCCGCTCGGCCAGCACGCTCTCGCGGATCAGCGAGTCGGCCCCGACCAGCACCCGATCGTGCAGGACCGAGCGCTCGATGCGCGTGTCCGTGCCCACCGCGCAGTGGCGACCGAGCACGGTCTGCGGGCCGATGTGGGCGCCGCCGGTGACGCAGCCTTCGTAGACCAGCGAACCGGTCTCGTCGCGGGGCGGGAGATTCGACTCGACCCGGGCGCTCAGCAGGTCGTAGGTGGCCTCGAGGTAGCGCTCGGGCGTACCGATGTCGATCCAGTAGCCCTCGGCCGGGTAGCCGAAGAGCCCGGAGCCGACCAGCGCGGGGAACACCTCGCGCTCGAAGGACACCGGGCGGCCGGGCGGGATCGCCTCGACCACCGAGCGCTCGAGCACGTAGGCGCCGGCGTTGATCCGATTGGTCGGCGGCCTCTCGGCCATCTTCTCGAGAAACGCCTCCACCCGCCCCCGCTCGTCGGTGGGCACCACCCCGTAGCTCGCGACGTCGTCGACCGCGACGAGCGCGAGGGTCGCGGCGGCGCCCGTGCGCTCGTGCTCGGCGAGCTGGTCGCTCAGGTCGATGTCGGTGAGCACGTCGCCGTTCAGCACCAGCAGCCGCTCGGCCAGAAGGCCCTCGTCGTAGGCGAGCCGCACCGGACCCGCGGTGCCGAGCGGCTCGGACTCGACCACGTAGCGCACCCGCATGCCGTCGTATATGTCGCCGAGCACCCTCCTCACCCCCTCGGAGAGGAAGCCGCAGGAGAGGATCGCCTCGTCCACCCCGTGGCGGCCCAGCCAGTCGAGCATGAACGACAGGAACGGCCGACCGGCCAGCGGCATGACCGGCTTGGGGACGGTGTAGGTCAGCGGGCGCAGCCTCGTCCCCTCGCCGCCGGCCAGCAGGAGGGCCTGGGTCATCGTCCGATCCCCTCGTAGGTGAAGCCGGCGGCGACGAGCGCGCCCCGGTCGAGGAAGTTGCGCCCGTCGACCACGAGCGGGACCGCCATCCGCCGCCTGACCTCGCCGGCCCAGTCGAGCTCGCGGAACTCGGGCCACTCGGTAACGAGCACGGCGCCGTGCGCCCCGTCCAGGGCGTCGAGCGCGCTCGAGCGGATCTCGGCCCCGGCGAGCAGCTCCCGGGCCGGGTCGGCGGCGACCGGATCGTAGGCCCTCACCTGCGCCCCCTCGCTCTGCAACCGCCCGGCGAGCACGAGGCTGGTGGCCTCGCGGATGTCGTCGGTGTCCGGCTTGAACGCCACGCCAAGCAGTGCGATGTGCTTGCCGACGAGCGACCCCAAGTGCTTCTGGAGCTTGCCGATCGTCCGCCGCTTCTGCAGCTCGTTGACCTCGATGACAGCGGTCAGGAGCTGGAAGTGGTAGCCGGTGTTGCCGGCCAGCTGCTTGAGGGCCTGGACGTCCTTCGGGAAGCAGCTGCCGCCATACCCGACGCCCGGGCGCAGGAACTTCGGCCCGATCCGCTCGTCGAGGCCCATCCCGCGAGCGACCTCCGCGACGTCGGCCCCCACCTCCTCGGAGACGTTTGCGATCTCGTTGATGAACGAGATCTTGGTGGCCAGGAAGGCGTTCGACGCGAGCTTGATCATCTCGGCGCTGGCCACGTCGGTGCGGATGACCGGCGCCTCGAACGGCTCGTAGAGGGCCTGCACGCGGTCGGCGAAGCGGTCCGAGGCGCCGTTCGCGCCCACCACCACCCGGTCCGGATGCAAGAAGTCCTGGATCGCGGTGCCCTCCTTGAGGAACTCGGGGTTCGACACGTAGGCGAGCTCCGGGCGGCGCCGCTCGATCGCGCGCCCGGTCCCGACCGGCACCGTGCTCTTCATGACCAGCGCGTGGCGGTTGCCGTCGCCGAGCTCCTCGAGCACCGCCTCCACGCGCGAGAGGTCCGCGTCGCCGGAGTAGGTCGGCGGGGTGTCGACGCAGCAGAACAGAAGCTCGGCTCGCTCGGCCACCTCGGGGAGCGAGGTGGTGAAGTGAAGCCGCCCGGCGTTTCTCGAGACGAGCTCCGGAAGGCCGGGCTCGTGGATCGGCACCTCGCCCCGCCGCAGGGCGTCCACCTTCTCGGCGACGATGTCCCGCGCGAAGACCTCGTGCCCGAGCTCGGCGAAGCAGGCGGCGGTGACGAGGCCGACCCACCCCACGCCGATGACCCCGATTGGCTCCTTTTCGTCCGTCACCGGGTAGACCGTCGGGGCCGGTCGATCCCCGCCAGCGCGAGCGAGCGGCCGGTGGCCGGCGCATCCGACCCCCATCCAGGCCTCGAGATGTTGGGTGACGAGCCCTGATCCGGCATGGAGGGCGGGGAGCCTACCGAGGGCCTACAGGGGGCGCGTGGAGCGCGCGATCGCCAGCATCTGGCGGTTGGACAGCGACAGCACCAGCGTGTTGGACACCCAGTAGGCGGCGTGCGCCGTATGCCAGGCCACGAGCCGCAGGCGGTCGCCGTCGTAGTGGAGCTCGAAGATGCGGTGGCCGATCTTCTTGCTGACGAAGGCCCCGCCGAGGATCGGCGGGTCCTTCCACGCCGTTCCCTGGATCCCGTAGTACTCGCCGGGCAAGCCGCGGTTCAGAACCATCCGATAGGCGGGGTAGCGCTTGCCGTCAAGGGCCCGGATTCGGTAGACCCGCGGCGGCCCCTCGTAGATGCTGCCGGCCGTCCGCATGACCGGGTAGTAGACGGCGAGCTTGCCGCCGGTCCCCTGGTGGGTGGCTTGGGTGGCCTGGTCTTTGCCGGCTGCCGCCGCGTTCTCGAGCTCGAGGTTGCTGGGCCGGCGCCCGTGGTGGAGCGTCGCGCGCGGCCCGTGGCTCTGCTCGAGGCCGAGGAACTGGTTGACCAGCTTGTGGATCTGCTCCGGGGTGGCGGTCACGTAGCTCAGCCCGATCCTCCCGTGGAAGTGGACCTCCCGGATCGGCTGGCCAACCGAGTAGACGGCGAGCTTGATGAGGCGGATGACCTCCTTACGTGAGCGGATGTCGGAGGTCGTGTAGTGCCCGAAGATCCTGAGCAGCCGGTCGCGGTCGTTGATGAGCTCGCTGGTGGCGATCTGCTGCTTCGCCTGGCGCAGGAAGTCCTGCTGACGGGCCGAGCGGACCAGGTCGTTGTCCTCGTGCCGGTAGCGGACGTACTGGAGGGCCTGGCGCCCGCAGAGCCGCTGGTAGCCCGGTTGGATGTTGATGTACGCGAAGCCGGGCGTGTTGTTGTAGTAGCGACGGTCGATGTCGGCGTAGACGCAGCCGATGGCGTCGACCGCAGCCCAGAAGCCGCGGAAGTCCACGTTCACCACGTGGTTGATCCGCAGGCCGGTGAGCTCCTTGACCGTCTTGAGGGTGAGCCTCGGGCCGCCGATGTCGTAGGCGGCGTTCAGCTTGTCGAGGCCGTGGCCCGGGATCGTCACCCGCAGGTCGCGGGGGAGGGACAGGAGCGCGATCGCCTTCTTCGAGGGGTCGAGCCGGACCAGCATGATCGTGTCCGAGCGCGCCCCGGCGGCGGCGGGGTCGCCGGAGTTCTTCGGCCGCTTGTCCGAGCCGAGCAGCATCAGCGTCTGCGGCTTGCCCGGGCTCGAGGGGGCGAGCTCGCGGCCGAGGCGCAGGCGCGGGTTCGACTTCAGGGCGTTGACGACCTTGTCGACCTCGTGGAAGGCGGCGATCGCGGTGGCCGAGGCCGAGGCGAACACGACGAGCGCCGCCCCGATCAGAAAGCGCTTGACCAGGCTGGGGCGGGCCTCGCGGACCATCACGCGATCCGCAGTCGCCGCTCGCGCCCGGCGGCCGCCCGCTCGCCGACGAGGCGAGCGAATTCGACGAGCGTCTTGCGGTAGTCGACGAGCGACGGGATCGACACCCACTCGGCCGGCCCGTGGTGGCCGGCGCCCACCGGCCCGCACTCGACGGCCGGGATCCCCGCCTGCAGGAACGAGATCGCATCGGAGGCGCCGTCCCGACCGACCGACATCCGCTCCCCGGCGGGGCGGATCGAGGAGATGGCCTCGGCCAGCGTGCGGACGTAGGGGTCGTCGCGGGAGACGATCGCCGGGGTGCGGTGAAAGACCTTGGTGACCCTGACGTCCGGCAGGGCGCCGACCGCGGCCAGGATGTCCTGCGCGTCCTGCCCCGGGACGTAGCGGATGTCGACGTCGATCAGGCAGCGGTCCGGCACTCGGTTGAGCGCGTCGCCGCCGACGATCCGCCCGAGGTTGATCGAGGGGCGGTCGAAGAGCTCGGACGACTCGCGGGCGAAGGGCATGGCCTCGATCTGCCGGAACACGTCGACCGCCTTGAGCACGGCGTTGTCGCCGAGCCAGGGCGTCGAGCCGTGGGCGGAGGTCCCCGCCACCTCGATCCGCATGGCCAGCACGCCCTTGGCCTGCACGCCGATGCGCAGGTCGGTGGGCTCGCCGGTGATCGCGAAGTCGCCGGTGTGGCCGAGCGCGACCAGGTAGTCGGAGCCGCGCTCGTCGGGCTCGTCCGATTCCTCGTCCGACACGCAGAGGAAGCGCACCCGCACCCGGTCTTGGCCGGCCAGCTCGCCGGTGGCGCACATCATGGCCGCGAGGCCGCCCTTCATGTCGTAGGCCCCGCGACCGTAGAGCCGCTCCCCCTCGACCGTGGGCACGAACTGCTCCGGGTGGGCTGGGACGACGTCGAGATGGCCGTGGAGGACGATCGTCGGGCCGCTCTCCGCCCCCACGGCCGCGGCAAGCACCGGGCGGCCATTGTGGAAGGTGCCGGTTACCTCGATGTCACGGGCCTCGAGCCAGCCTTTGACGAAGCCGGCGGCGCTCTGGATCCCCTCGAGGGTGGACGTGTCGTAGGTGACGAGGCGCTCGGTCAGCGCGCGTTCGTCCATCCGGCTCCAGAATAGTGCTCGGGCCGGCCGGCGCCGCTCAGCCGGTGGCGACGCGGCGGGCGAGCGGCACCCTCCTAGTGCGCGGCCGCCGGCTCGGCCCGGCCGCGTCGCCGGCGGCCAGCGCTCGCTCGACCTCGCGGGGCAGCGTGCGGCGGAAGATCGCGGCGTCGAAGCGCTTGGCGTTCTCGACGCAGGCGCGCGGGTCGATCGAGGCCGGGTCGAAGCTCCGCACCGCCTCGACCAGCTCGGCCGGGCCGCCGCTCCAGAAGCACCCGGTCACCCCGTCGATCACGGTCTCGAGGGCGCCCCCCGCGCGGCGCGCGATCACCGGCCGCCCCGCCGCCTGCGCCTCGACGGCGGCGATGCCGAACTCCTCGATCGAGGTCACCACGAGGGCCCGGCAGGTGGCGAGCATGCGCTCGGCCTCCGCGTCGGACACCCGGCCGACGAGCGTCACGCTCGGGCCGGCGAGGCGCCGAAGCCGGCGGCGCTCGGGGCCGTCCCCGGCCACGATCAGCGGCAGCCCGAGCCGGTTGAAGGCGAGCACGGCCTCGTGGATTCGCTTGTGCGACACGAGCTCCGAGAGCACGAGGTAGTGGCTGCCGGGCACCGCCGGAGCGAAGCGCGCCGTGTTGACCGGCGGGTGGACGATGCGCGCGTCGCGGCCGTAGTATGCGCGGATCCGGCGCTGGGTCGTGCGCGAGTTCGTGAGGTAGCGGTCCACCCGCTGGGCGGCGATCCAGTCCCACATGCGCCAGCGCCTGAAGAAGCTCCGCAGGGCCACGCGTCTGAGCGGGCCGCCGCCCTCGAGCAGCGTCCGCTGGTGCTCGTTCCAGGCGTAGCGGAAGGGGTTGTGGCAGTAGCAGACGTGGACCGTGCCCTCGTCGCAGATGGCCGCGTGCGCCCAGGCGCTCGAGCTCGAGATCACGAGGTCGTATCCGGAGAGGTCGAAGGACTCGACGGCCGCCGGATAGAGCGGCAGCAGCACGCGAAAGGTGCGCGCGGTCGGCCTCAGCCTCTGGAGGAAGGAGGTGCGCACCTCGCGCTCGGCGAAGCGCCCGAAGGTCCCCTCCACGTCGTAGACCACGGTGTAGACGTCCGCGTCCGGCCAGAGGTCGCAGATCTCGAGGAAGACGCGGTCGGCGCCGCGCAGACTGACGAGAAAGTCGTGCACCAGGGCGACGCGGCGAGGGGCGGGTTGGGGCACTCGGGCAGTCTATTGCCGGGCTCGTCCCGCAGTCGGGGTAACCGGCCCTCGAGCCAGCCGGGCGCCGCTGGCCCGGCGCAACGCCGCGAGCTGCCGGCGCTCGCGCCCATTCGACCTCCCGAGCAGGGCCTTGAGCGCGATCCGGTTTGCGAACGTGGCGGCCTGGAGGCGGTCGTCCCAGCGCGCCGCGCGTTCGCCCCTACGCTCTGCGACGACGGCGTGCCGCTGCCGGGCAAGGAGCTCGAACGGCTCGCCGGCGAACGTCCGCTCCGTGGCGTGGGCCTCGCGATGGACGACTCGAGCGTACGGCCACCACCACGTTGCGATCCCGTGGTCGCGGGCACGCAGCCCCAGCTCGAGGTCCTCGGCGTAAAGGAAGATGCGCTCCTCGAAGGGACCGAGCCGGCCCAACGTCTCCGTGCGCGCGCCCAGGCAGCAGCCAACGGCCCACGCGACCGCCCGGGGGCAATCCGCGCGCCACGGCTGGACCGCCTCCCGAACCGGGGGCGGCAGCGCGGCCGGGGGCACGAGCGCGGCGATCGCAGACGCCGCGGAGACCGGCTCCGGGTGGACCGAGTCCTGCCGCGTCCCGTCCGGGCGCAGCACGAGCGGCGCGAGGAGGCGCTCGGGAGCATCGGGACGGAGCGCCTCCGCCGCCAAGGCGGCGAGCGAGTCGTCCACGAGCTCCACATCGGGGTTGAGGACGACGCATGCCGGGGTGCCGACCCGGGCAAGCCCCGCGTTCGCCGCGCGCCCGTAGCCCACGTCGCCGAGCTCCACCACGGCTGCCGTCCCGGGCCACGTCCGGGCCATGGCGACGCTGCCGTCGAGTGAGCCCGAGTCGGCGACGACCACCCTCGCGCCGGGGAGGTGGCGGCCTACGGAGCGAAGGAGCCTTCCGAGCTCGTCCTCCGAGTCGTGGGTAACGGTCACGAGCGTGAGCCCGTGGCCCGCGTCGCGCCTTCTCGGCCTCGCCGCGATGGCCGGGCCGGCCGACTCGAGCCAGCGTCGCCGGGCCGGGGCGAGCGCGAACCGCTCGGTCACGTGCGCGCGGGCGCGGCTCCCGGCCCGGCGCAGCCGATCGCGATCCCCGAGCAGCTCCAGAAGGGCCGCCGCCGCGGCGTGCGCGTCGCCGGGCGCGTAGAGCCGCCCGCAGCCGTCGGCGACGATTTCGAGCGGCCCGCCGGCTCGCGGGGCAACCACCGGCCGACCCGACGCCATGGCTTCCAGCAGCACGAGCCCGAACGGCTCCCGATCGGCGCAGTGCAGGAGGCACGAGCAGCGCGCGAGCTCCCCCCGCGGGTCCTCGAGCGGCCCGGCGAGCTCTACCCGGCCCGCCAGGTCGGGCTCTCGGGCGCGGCGCCGGAGCGTCTCGAGAAGGCGCCCGCCCTCCTCCCCCACCGTGTGGCCGGCGATCACCAGTCGCAGGCCGTCGAGCTCCCTCGCGGCGGCCGCCACCGCCTCGAGGGCGAGGTCGAGCCGCTTCCAGGGAACGATCGCGCCCAGCGTGAGCGCCACCGGCGGGTCCGCCGGCGTCGAGGGCGTGAAGCTCTCGACGTCGATGCCGGGCGGGGCGACGCGCAGCGAGTCGCCGAGGCGCCCGCGCGGGTCGAGGTCCGCCGCCACAGCCTTCGACGGAGCCACGACTCGCTCGGCCCGGGCCGCCGCGGCGCGCACGGCAAGGGCGACGCCGGCGCTCGGGAGGAAGTCCACGTGCTGGAAGACCAGCGGGGGTCGCCCTTGCCGGAGCGCGAGGGCGGCGGCGGAGGCGATCGCGCTTCGCATCCCGAGCGCTACGACCGCTCGGGGGCGAAGGGCTGCCACCACTGTCCGAACCTCGCGCGCATGATCCGCCATCCGCAGGGCAGCGCGCACGCGGGTGCCCGCGCTCCCGCGGAGCTCGGGCGGCCGAGCCGCGCGCACCAGGGTCGGGAGCCCGGCCGCGGTGGCCCGGGAGGCCAGCGGGCCCGCCGCGCACAGCAGGACCGGCGGCTGCTCGAGGCCCGAGGCGATGTCGATGACGGCGTGCTCGGCGCCACCGAAGAGCCCGGAATAGCTCACGAACAGGACCGGGCCGTGGGCGGCCGGCGCTCGGGAGCCTCTAGGGGACGGGCCGGGCACGACGGGCACGCTACTGCGCCCGAGGCGGCTGCGAGTCGCGTGCGCGACCTCGCCATGGACCTCGGCCGCCCCGCCGCCCGGCGCCCGGCTCGGGGGGCGGCTTCGGATCCCCTAGATTCGGCCCGGTGGCCCGCCCGGCGCGCCCCATCCTGATCGACGCGCGCGCCGCCCAGCGGCCGGAGCTCGGCGGCGTCGAGCGCTGGGCGCGCGAGATGGCGCGGCGCCTGCCCGCCCTCCGTCCCGGCACGTACCTGGTCGCGCGGCCGCCGCGCGCCCTCGTCCACCGCGCCGGCCACCTCTGGGAGCAGGCCGTCCTCCCGACCCGCGCCGCGCTGGCCGGGGCGGCCCTGGTCTACGCGCCGGCGAACCTGGCGCCGCTCGCCTGGCCGCGCAACGTCGTGCAGCTCCACGACGCAGCCGCCCTTCGCCACCCCGCCTGGTACTCGCCGCTGTACGTCGCCTGGCAGCGCCGGCTCCTGCCTGCAGTCGTCCGGCGGGCGAGCCATCTGGTGACCGTGTCCGAGTTCTCCCGGCGCGAGCTCGTCGAGCTGCTCGGGGCCGAGCCCGAGCGGATCTCGGTGATCCCCGGAGGGGTGGATGAGCGCTTCTCGCCACGGACAGACCCGGAGCCGGCCCGGCGCGCCCTCGGCTTGGCGCGCGCCTACGTCCTGACCGTGGCGAGCCGCACGGCGCGCAAGAACCTCGGCGCGCTCGGACCCCCGGCGGCTGCGCTGCGCGAGCACGGGATCGAGCTGCTGGCGGCCGGGGGCGCGCGGCCTCAATTCCAGGGCGAGCCGCGGCCCGCCGGGGTCCGCCAGCTGGGCCCGGTTCCGGACGAGCTCCTCCCGGCGCTCTACGCCGGCGCCCGCGCGTTCGTCCTTCCCTCGCTCTACGAGGGCTTCGGCCTCACATGCCTCGAAGCGATGGCGAGCGGCGTGCCGGTCGCGGCCGCCGCCCGCGGGGCCCTGCCCGAGACGTGCGGCGATGCGGCGATCCTCTTCGACCCCGAGGACTCAGGGGCCGTCGCCGGGGCGACGGTCCGGGTGGCGACCGACGACACTCTCCGCACCCGGCTCGCCGAGGCGGGCCGCCGGCGCGCCCGGTCGTTGAGCTGGGACCGGGCGGCGCACACGATGGACGGCCTGCTGGCCCGGCTCGCTCGGTAGCGGCACAGCAAATCGCGGGAACAGCTCAGGTAGTTACTGGCCTGGGCTAAACCGACACGTGGGCCGGGTTATGCACGCGCCACGCGCCACGTCCGTGGGCGCCACACCAATCACTACGGGCTGCCGTCGAGCCGCAAGAATCGAGGCTAGCCGGGCGCGGCGGCCGCGCCCTGGTGCGTGCGCTCCTCCACGCCGGCGCCCGCGGGGCTCGCGTCCGGCTGCGGCCGAGCCTCGCTGGCCGCCACCAGCGTCCCGGCCAGGATGAGGGCGGGGAGGGTCACCGCCGGGACCTGCCAGTCCCAGTCGATGGAGGAATGCAGGAGGAAGACGGCGGCGCCGGCGGCTGCGCCGGCGGCGACGGCCGACCCTCGCCGCAGCGCCCGTACCGCGGCCACCCCGATCCCGCCCAAGAAGAGGCCGAAGCCGAGCAGCCCGACCACTCCTAGCTCGGTCGCCATCTCGAGTGGGAGCGAGTGCACCTCGAGGGTCGCGGCCGGCGTCGGCCGCTCGCGCAGCCAGACCACCCGGAACCCCCCGGCTCCGAGCCCCTTCAGCGGATGCCGGCGGAAGGCCCGGAAGCCGATCCGCCAGTAGTCGTAGCGGCGGGACTTGAGCGACACAAGCCGGCCGGCCTGGTTCGGGCGAGCGAGCTCGCGGCTGCTGCCTCGCTCCTGAAGCCCTCCGGCTACCAGCCCGGCGAGCCCGAGGGCCAGCGCGACGGCGGCCAGCGCCGGGAGGCGGCGGGCGAAGCGAAGCTCGCCGGGCGCGAGTGTTCCACCCGCCTCGGCCGCGGCCATCCGTCTCTGGAGCGCGCCCGCCACCAGCATCACCGCCACGAGCACGGCCAGCACGATCGCCCCCTCACGCTCGCGGACGCCCATGCTCCCCTCGAGCGAGGAGACGCCTCGAAGCGCACCCGACACGGCCGCGACCGCGGCGCCGGCCACGACCGATACGGCAACCGCCCGCAGCTGCGGCCACGAGGGCGCGGCGGCCACGAGGACGACCAGGCCCACGATCGTCGCGGCGAGCGCCCCCCGCGAGTAGGACAGGTATACCCCCGCCCCGAGCGGCGCCGAGGCGGCCGTCGCGAGGACGCGGGCGGCGGTCGGTCGGGCGCGGTCGCCGGCGAGCCGCGCGCAGAGCACGAGCCCGATGCCCGCGAGCGCCCCCTCGGCGTTCCAGTAGGTGATCGGCTGCTCGAGCCGCCCCTGCGCGGTGCTGGACTGAGCCAGGTGCACGATCCCCGGGAGCAGCCGCCCGGCGAGGCCGTAGCCGATCACCACCACCGCGCCAAGGGCCAGCGCGGGCTCGACCCAGGGGGCCACGGGTCGCTCCCTCACCAACGCCATGGCGGCGATCAGGGCGCCGACGTACAGCAGGAGGCGGACCAGGGCATCCGTGGCCGGCGCCGAGAGCGGCGCCCAGGCGATGGACGCCCCGGTCCATCCCGCGACCAAGGCGAGTCCGGCGAGCGCGATCCTCCCCGCCCACGAGGCGGGCAGCGGCTTCGGACTCCAGACGGCGACCACGACGACCACCGTCCAGGCCACCAGAGTGGCGACCAGCCGCGGGCCGTCGAAGTAGCCGCCTGAGTAGAACGCGAGCACCGTCGGCCCGGCGAGGAGCACCGCGGCCGCGCTTCGCAGGACGGCGCGACGCATCGGCCGGAGGCTAGCGAGGCCGCCCCGCGGCCGGGGCGCCCCCGCTCAGGGCGAGCGCTTCGGGTCGAGCCGCCTCACCCGGGCGATCGCCTGCTCGTGGCGGGTGGGATCGATCCCCCT
>DASQXU010000038.1:0-4855 GCA_035639555.1 Thermoleophilaceae bacterium | reverse complement strand
CTGCGGGCTGCCGCCGTGGACGCCCTCGTGGACATCTCGCGGCTCGAGGAGCTGCGGTTCATCGACCTCCGCTCCGACGGCGCGCTCGAGATTGGGGCGTGCGTGACCTACGACGAGCTCGAGCACTCGGAGGAGGTGCGCCAGGCCGCGCCGGTGCTGGCCGAGGTCGCCGCTCACACGGTGGATCAGCAGGTTCGAAACCGCGGGACGCTCGGCGGCAACTGCTGCTACGCCGACCCGGCGTCGAACTACCCGCCAATGATGACGGCACTCGGGGCGACGATGCGGGTGGCGACGCCCGCCGGCGACCGCGAGGTCGCGGCCGAGGAGTTCGTGCTCGGCTTCTCCCGCACCGCGGTCGGCCCCGGTGAGCTGCTGCGCAGCGTCGTCGTCCCGCCGCTGGACGGATCCGGGGTGGGCTACCAGTCGCTCCTGATCGGGCGCGACTCGTGGGCGCTCGCGCGCGCCGTGGCGGTGCTCGACGCGGAACGGACGATCGTCGATGCGCGCGTGGTGCTCGGCTGCGTCGCCGATGCCCCGCTGCGCCAGCCGGCGGTGGAGCACAGGCTCCGGGGTCGCGAGCCGAGCCCCGAAACGCTCGCCGAGGCCTCCCGCGCGAGCTGCGAGGGCATCGAGCCGATCTCCGATGTCCACGCCAGCGGCGGCTACAGGCGCCGTATGTCGAGGGTGATGGTCCGCCGGGCGCTCGAGCAGGCGATCGGAGAAGCGGAGTGAGCGGCGACCCGGTCCACCACGTGGAGCTCACCGTGAATGGAGAGCCCTACCGCGCCACCGCGGCGGACCGCCAGCTGCTGGTCCACTTCCTGCGCGACACGC
Organism: Thermoleophilaceae bacterium; assembly: GCA_035639555.1. Lineage (GTDB taxonomy): Bacteria > Actinomycetota > Thermoleophilia > Solirubrobacterales > Thermoleophilaceae > DASQXU01. Next base: position 4,018 of record DASQXU010000038.1, on the reverse strand, counting down.
TCGCCCTCAAGGGCACGCACATCGGCTGCGACTCCGGCAACTGCGGCGCGTGCACGATCCGCTGCGAGGGCAAGCTCGTGAAGAGCTGCATGATGCTCGCCGTCCAGGCCGACGGCTGCGACCTCCGCACGGTCGAGGGCCTCACCGGCCTCCACGGCGAGCTCACCCCCCTCCAGCGGGCCTTCAAGGAGCACCACGCGCTGCAGTGTGGCTACTGCACGCCCGGCGTCCTGATGAGCGCCGAGTACCTCCTCGAGCGCAACCCCGTGCCGAGCGAGGAGGAGGTCCGGCGGGCGCTCAAGGGGAACCTCTGCCGCTGCACCGGCTACGTCAACATCGTGGCCGCGATCATGGCGACGGCCGAGGAGCTCGGCCGCGGCGGGCGGCCCTAGGCCCCGACGCGGATCTCCGTCCCGTCGAACACCCGGACCGGCACCTTGGACAGCGGCTCGCCCTCGGTGGCCCCCACCCGCCAGGTGTCCTGCATGTAGAGGCACGCCGCGTCGCCCTCGGCGATCGCGTGCGGGTGCATGGACAGCACCATGTCCTCCTCGAGCTCGACGTCCTCGCCCTCGCCGATGCGCGGGAACTCGATCATGGTCATGCCGATCGAGTGGCCGGTGACGTGGCCGAGCGGGAAGCCGCGGTCGGCGAATGGCCTCGACACGGCGCGGTGCAGCTCGTGGGCGGTGGCGCCCGCGCGCATGGTCGCCCGGGCGGCCTCGAAGTACTCGGTGTAGGCCTCGACCATCGCCTGCGTCGCCCGGCTCAGCTCCCCCCGGGTGAGCGGCCGCGAGAACTCGACCCAGTGCCCGCCGGGTCCGGCGATCTCGAGCGAGTACAGCAGCAGGTCGTCGGGGCGGATCGTCTGCTCGTGGTCCGGGAAGCGGAACTCGGGGGTCGCCGCGCCGCGCCGCCCCCACAGGACCATGTCCATGGTCGTGCGGTAGGTGCCCCGCTCCGCGAACAGCGCCTCGGCCGAGGCCATCACGTGGGCCTGGGTCCGCCCCGGCTCGTAGGCGTCGTGCACGGCCCAGAAGCCCTCCTCGTTCAGCGCCATGGAGGCGCGCACGGAGCGCATCTCGGCCGCGCTCTTCACCGCGCGGGCGTGGTCGAACTCGCGGTCGAAGGGGACGAGCTCGAAGCGGCCGCCCGCGAGGGCGGCGTAGTCGCGCACCGGCATCACGTAGTCGAGGCCGTAGACGCCCACGCGCTTCCAGCCGAGCGTGCGGACCCGATCGTGCAACCAATGGCCGGGGCTGTCGGGAAACACCCCCTGCTCGACCCACGGCTCTCGATGGTCGCCCACGTAGCGGGCCTCCTTCGGGTAGACGCAGACCGGCTCGCCGTCGGCTGGCAGCAGGACGTAGGCGTAGCGGTGCACGATCCGAAAGCCGGACATGTAGCGCACCGCCCCCTCGAAGCCCGTGTACTCGCTGCCGCAGACCACCAGCCCGTCGAGCTCGTGCTGGGCCATCGCCGCGCGCACCCGCGCGTAGCGACGCTCGACCTCCTCCCTCTCGCTCACGTCCGCGTCTCCTCCTTCTCGGCGAAGCTGCGCTCGAGGCCCTTGATCAGCGCAACAATCGCCTCGTTGAGCGGTGTCGGCACCCCGGCCTCGCGTCCGAACCGCGCGATCCCTCCGTTTAGGAAGTCGACCTCGGTCGGGCGATGCGCCTGGACGTCCTGGAGCATGCTGGCCTTGTGGTCGTAGGCCACCTCCCTGGCGTGGTCGACGAGCTCGTCCGGGTCGCTGTCGAGCTCGACCCCGAGGCGCGCGGCAACCGCCTTCCCTTCCGCGACGAGGCCGCTGACCAGCCGCCTGGTGGGCGCGAGGTCGCACACCCGGCCGTGGCTCAGCTCGGTGAGCGCCCCGACTGGGTTCGTGGCGGCGTTGAAGATCAGCTTCGTCCACTGCGCCCCGCGCGCGTCCTCGAGCGCGAGCGTGGGCATCCCGGCGCGGGTCAGAGCGTCGGCGAGGCGGCCCACCTCCTCCATGGGCGCCGGGCTCGGCTCGAACGGGCCGATCCACGTATCGCCCGTCGTGTCCATCTCGACGTGCCCGGGCTCGACGATGTGCCCGGCGGGGAAGGTCGTGCCCCTGATCACCCGCTCGACGTGCTCGGCGACGATCTCCTCGTTTCCCACGCCGTTCTGCACGCTGCACACCGCTCCGGACTCGAAGGCGTGGGCCGTGGCGTCGATCGCCGCCCGCGTGTGCATGCTCTTCGTCGCCAGAATCCCGAAGTCGCACGGTGGGAGCGCCGAGGGGTCGGCGGTGGCGCGCACCCTCCCGACGAGCTCGGCCCTCCCGGACAGGCGCAGGCCGTGCGCGTTGATCGCCTCGACATGGTCGCGGGCGAGGTCGTAGGCCCAGGTCTCGGCGTCGTCCAGCCGCCCGAGATGCGCGGCGAACAGGCTGCCGACGGCGCCGCAGCCGACGACGCACACCCTCACCGGAGGACCGCCTCCTCGGGCGTCGGTCTCGCGAGCTTCCAGGACTCCTCCTTGGCCTTCACGAGCCGGTAGACCGCGGCGTTGAGCGGCACCGGTACCCCGAGGCGCTCGCCGGCCCGCACGAGCTGACCATTGATGGCCTCGACCTCGGTCGGGCGGCGCGCCTCGACATCCTCGAGCATCGAGGGCAGGTGAGCGTAGTCGGCGTGAGCGGTCTCGCCGCGCTCCACCGCAAGGCAGTTCATGTCCCAGGGGTCCTCGCGGAGCTCGACGCCGGCGGCGGCCGCCACCGCCCTGCCCTCGGCGATCAGGTCGTGCAGTAGGTGCCCGAGGTGCCAGTGCTCCTCGCGCTGGGCGAACAGGCGTACGTGCGGCAGGCCGGTGAGGGCGGCGGTCCCGTTCACCGCGGCGTTGAAGATCAGCTTCGACCACTGGGCCGGGCGCAGGTCGTCGAACACCTCGGCCTTCAACCCGCCCGCGCGAAACATCCCTCCAACCTCGGCCACCAGTTCCGGCGAGGTGCGGGTTCCGGCGTACGGGCCCATCCAGGTCGCAGTGTCGAGCTCGTACTCCACGTGAGCGTCCCCGTGCCGGATCCCGCTCATGAAGGTGACCGACGAGATCAGCGGCCAGGGGCCCTGGCGGCTCACCACCTCCTCGGCGCCGAGGCCGTTCTGCATCGTCATCATCGCCGCGCCCGGGGCCCGGCCCGCCACCAGGCTCGCCGCCGCCTCGAGCCCCGTGGCCTTGGTCGCGAACACCCCGAGGTCGAAGTCATCGAGCTCCGCCGGCTCGCTCGTGGCCGACACTCGGGCGGTGAACTCGGCCTTGCCGGACACCCGCAGGCCGTGCTCGGAGAGCGCGGCCGCGTGCTCCGGCCGGCGCGTGAGCACCGAGACGGGCGCGACCCGCGCCAGGTGGGCAGCCACCAGGCTGCCGATCGTCCCCGCCCCGATCACGCAGACCCGCTCGAGCGCCACCGCTCAGGCCCCGGCTCGCTCCAGGCGGCCCTCGACCAGCGCCCGGAACTCCTCGTCCGAGACGAGCCCGCGCCGGCGCGCCCCTAGCCGCTTCACGTCCCGCAGGAGCTCGGCCTGGCGCTCCTCGGGTAGCTCCAGCCCGAGCTCACGGCACTTGATCCGGATCGAGTCGAGGCCGCTCTTCTTCCCGAGCACGAGCCGGCGCTCGGCGCCGACCAGCTCGGATGAGTAGGGCTCGATCGATGGCGGGTCGTGGAACTGGCTGGCGACAGCGCCGCTCTCGCGGCGGAACAGGTTCTCGCCCACGAGGGGCTTCCACGGCTCGAGCTCGTAGCCCGCGAGCTCGCGGACGCGCGCGCCGATCTCGCGCGCGCGGTCGAGCCGCAGCGGCGTCTCGACGCCGTAGAGGGCACGCAGCGTCAGCGCGACCTCGGTGATGCTCGCGTTCCCGGCCCGCTCGCCCATCCCGTTGATCGTCCCGTGCACCCAGCTTGCACCGGCGCGCACCGCGGCGACCGCCGCCGCAGTCGCCAGCCCGAAATCGTTGTGACCGTGGAAGTGCACCGGTACGCCGACGCGCT
>DASQXU010000037.1:0-2460 GCA_035639555.1 Thermoleophilaceae bacterium | reverse complement strand
CGGCGATCGGCCGCCGGCGCCGGTCAAGCCGCTCGCGGATCGCCCGAACTAGGGCTCTCGCTCGAGAGTGCCGCTCGGCCCGGCGGCGTGCCGCTCGGCCCGGCGGCGGACCTCCGCCGCCGCCTCCGCGGTCGCCGCGTGGGCGGTGAGCTTCGCCTGGTACTCCTCCTCGGGCGCGCCGCCGATCGCATCCCAGACGCGCTCCTTGAACCGCTCGGTGCGGCGGCCGGGCGCGAAGCGGGCCTCGGCCTTGGCCTGCTTGCCGGGGTTGCGCTCGCCGTAGAACCGCTTGGCCCAGGGTGAATGTGGCTTGCCGACCCGGCACGCTGCGTAGATCGCGAGCGGGATCAGAAAGGCGCCGAACGTTGCGTGGAGGACCCGCTGCTTGGCGAGGGAGATGAACAGCACCGAAAGCCAGATCAGCACGCCGACGGTGCTTTCGATCACCGCAGCCGTCGATCCGGTCCGAAACTCGAAGGGCTGGAAGCCGAGCAACACGAGCCCCATCACGGTGGCCGCAATCACCGCGGCGTCGATCGAGCTCCGGCCCTCGTGGGCCCAGTAGACGTCGTCCAGATAGACCCACAGCGCGAACTCGTCGATCGTCAGCCCGGCACCGATCCCGAAGAGCGCGGCGCAGATCTCGAGCCAGGGGTGCGTGTCGAAGAACCAGAAGCCGAAAGTGCCGGCCCCGATCATCAGTGAAATCCCCCACACCAGGTGATGGAGGTGCACGCCGCTGTCGCTCACGACGCTCCCGGGCCACCAGGGGACGCGTGGGCTTCGCATGAGCCGCGCGCTCATCCGGATGAACCCGAACGAGCCGAGAAACCCGACCAGCACCAGGAAGAGCCCCTGCCTGCTGTTCGAGACCAGCTGGTCGTTCCAGAAGTCGGTGATGAACGAGGCGATCGGGATCATGGAAACCCCCGACTTGCGAGAACGGCCAGCCAGCGTCGGGGAAGGGGAGCCAGCTTAGCCACCTGACCCGCCCGTTGGAAGTGCGGGGCCGCAGCCAACCCCAGACCGGGCTTGACCGCAGCCCCGGCCGGCGCGAGCATCCGCGCGCGGCCCACTCGTGAAGCCATGATCGCCGACTTCCACTTGCACTACCCGATGCACGTCGTGCCCGAGCAGTCCGGGCCCTCGCGGGAGCTCTTCCGGTCCGCGAGCGCGCGCGCGGGGCTGCTCGACCGCGTGCGAGCGGTGGCCATCCACCTTTTCGGGCGGCTGGCCAACTACGGCTCGTTCGAGTCTGGTCCTCGCGTCACTATCCCCCGTATGCGCGCCGGCGGCGTGCGGGTCGGCTTCTCGGTGCTCTACTCGTTCTGGGACGAGATGGACTGGCCGCGCGGAGCCAACTCGCCGCCCGACCCCCGCTACTTCTCCCGCCTGATCCGCCAGCTCGAGGCGGTAGAGCGCGAGACCCGCGAGAGGTTTCCGGAGGAGGCGCTCCTGGCTCGCACGCCGGCCGAGCTGGACGCCGGGATCGACGCCGGCAAGAGCGTCCTCGTGCACTGCGTGGAGGGCGCCTTCCACCTCGGCCCGGACCCCGACGGCATCGCCCGCAAGGTTGCGGAGCTCGCCGAGCGGGGGGTCGCCTACATCACCGTCGGGCACCTCTTCAACCGCGGCGTGGCCGAGGTCGCGAACGCCATTCCTTTCCTTCCCGATCCCCTGTGGCGCGTGATGTTCGCGCAGCCCACCGAGCCGCTCCTCGGCCCCGGTAGGGCGACTATCCGGGCCGCGGCCGACCAGCGCGTGCTCATCGACCTCTCCCACATGACCGAGCACGCGATCGACGCCACCCTGTCGCTGCTCGACGGCGTTGATCCCAAGCGGCGGGTGCCGGTGGTCGCTACCCACGCGGGCTACCGCTTCGGCCATCAGCAGTACATGCTCTGTGCGCGGCACGTCGAGGCGATCGCCCGCCGCGGCGGAGTCATAGGACTGATTCTCGCCGAGCACCAGACCTCCGACGGCATTCGCAGCGACCGCACCCACAGCCTCGAGGAGTCAGTCGACGTGCTCTCCCGCCACGTCGATCGCATCCGCGAGCTGACGGGGAACCACGACCACGTCGCCATCGGTTCGGACTTCGACGGCTTCATCAAGCCCACCCTGGCCGGGCTCGATAGCACGACGGACATGGCGCAGCTCGAGCGGGCGCTCGTCGAGCGCTATGGAGCCGAAGACGGAGGGAAGATCACGTCCGGCAACTTGCTCCGCCTGCTTCGGGAGCACTGGCGAAGCTGAGGCAGCGTCCGCGGCCCGGGGCCGCTGGTCATCGGAGATGGCGAGGACCACACGGTCCCGGCGTCCGTCTCGAAGGAGGCGGCCGAGCGGCTCGGCAGGTCGAAGGCCGTTGTCGACTACAAGGAGTTTCCCGGGGCGGCCGCACTTCACGGCGGGGGCGCCGGGCTGGGAAGACGTCCCCGACTGCGCGCTCGAGTGGGCGAC
>DASQXU010000036.1:0-3969 GCA_035639555.1 Thermoleophilaceae bacterium | reverse complement strand
TCGTGAATCCGATGGAGTCGGTCGACGAGAAGCTGTTCCTCGCGCAGCTCGTGCGGAACATGCGCCCCTCGATCCTAGAGGCGGACGCCGCGACGGACCCCGAGCTCGACGCGCTCGAGGAAAGGATCGCCGAAGCGGCGCGCGAGCCCACCACCGTCTTCTATCAGGCCCGCGTCCACCAGGTGTCGGGGCGGCGGCCGGAGTGCTCCGCAGGCTAGTACCGCGCCAGGTGCTCGAGCAGCAACGCCGAGAGCCGCTCGGGCGCCTCCTCGGAGATCCAGTGCGAGACGCCGTGGAGCACCTCGAAGCGGTACGGGCCAGCCACGTGCTGCTCCACCCCGCGCGCCGCCGACTCGCCGATGAACGCGTCGCCCGTGCTCCAGACATAGAGTGTGGGGGTGGTGATCGGGTCCCTTCTCCGCGGCGGTCGCATCGCCCGGTACCAGTTGAGCGCCGCGGTCAGCGCACCGGGCGCGGAGAAGCGCTCGACGTAGGGCTCGATCCGCTCGATCGGAAGCCCGTCGTAGAGCCGGCGCAGCCCGCCCTCCTCGAGCAGCTCGCGCTCCGCGGCGCCCGGCGTGCGAAACAGCTCGAAGTACTGGGAGCGCTTCCGCTGGTCGGGATCGCTGCGGAGCGCCTTGCTGAACGCCGCGCCGTGGGGCGTGGAAACTGCGCTCAGGGTCCGCAGCCGCTCGGGATGCGCGGCGGCGGTCATCCAGGCCACCGCCGCGCCCCAGTCGTGGCCGACGAGGTCGAAGCGTGGCCAGCCGAGCGCGTCCGCGACCGCCACCGCGTCGCCGATCAGCTCCTCGGGCACGTAGGCCTCGACCTCCGTGGGGCGGACGCCGGGCGAGTAGCCGCGCTGGTCGACGGCGATCGCGCGGTACCCCGCGGCGGCGAGCACCGCGAGCTGATGCTCCCACTGCTCGGCGGATTCGGGGAAGCCGTGCAGCAGGAGGACGGGGCGTCCGTCCACGGGGCCGGCGGCGAGCGCGTCGAACGTCCCGACGGGCGTCGGGATCGCTAGCGGGTCGGTCGATGGGAGCGTTGATTCGCGGTGGCTCGGCTCCATTGGCTCGAGCGTCATTCTCGCCGTCGGTCGTGGCCGGTGCCAGGCCGCGGCGCGAACCCCTCGCGCCGCTCGGCGGTTACGGTCTCCGGATGGAGTTCCCCCACTTCGTCCAGCACCTGCCGTTCGAGGCTGCGGTGCCGCGCGAGCGGCGGCAGCAGGGACTGCTCGTCATCTGCGGGGCGATGTTCATCAGCGCGGTGGACATGACGATCGTCAACGTCGCCCTGCCCTCGATCTCGGAGGAGCTGAACGCCGGCGTCGGCGAGCTGCAGTGGGTGCTCGACGCCTTCCTGGTCGCCCTTGCCGGCCTGCTGCTCGTCGGTAGCGGGCTCGCCGACCGCTTCGGCCGTAAGCGGGTGTTCCTCGCCGGGATGACCGGGTTCGCGGTTGCCTCGGTGCTGTGCGCTCTCGCGCCGTCGCCGCTGGCCCTGATCGGCGCCCGAGGGCTGATGGGCGCCGCCGCGAGCTGCGTGCTGCCGCCGGCGCTCTCGCTGATCGCAGTGATGTTCCCTCCCGAGGAGCGAGCCGACGCACTCGGGATATGGGCGGGCGTGGCGGGGATCGGTTTCGCGGTCGGCCCGGTACTCGGGGGCCTCCTGGTGCACGAGGTCGGGTGGCAGGCCGTGTTCCTCGTCAACGTGCCGGTTGCGGTAATCGTCGTGCCGGTCGGTCTGCGAATCCTCCCGGAGTCGACTCGCCCCGGCACCCCCCCGATCGACGTGCTCGGGGCGACGCTCTCCATCGCTTCGCTCGGCGGCATCGTGTTTGCCCTGATCGAGGGTCCAGACGTCGGTTGGAGCAGTCCCGAGGTCGTCATCGCCGGCGCCCTCGGGGTCGTCGCCGGGGCGATGTTCGTCGGGGCCGAGCTGCGGCGCAGCAACCCGCTCTTCGACGTGGGGGTCCTCGCGCGCCCCGCGGTCGTGGGGGGTGCGGTGGCGATCCTGAGCGTCTACATCGCGTTGATGGGAACGATGTTCCTGCTACCGCAGTATCTGCAGTACGTGCACGATCGCTCCGTGGTGGCGGTCGGGCTGCTGCTCGTCCCGTTCGGGATCGGAGCGGTAGTCGGCGCCCGCTACAACGCGCGCGTGCTCGCCGCGCTCGGCCCGCGCCTGATCGTGACCGGCGGCCTGGTGGCGATGGCTGGCTCCACCGCCCTTTTTTTGCTGCTCCGAGCGACGACCTCGGTCGTGGTCGTGCTCGTCGGCACGGGGCTGATCGGCTTGCTGCTCGCGCTGACGCTGGCCCCGGCGACGGCGGTGATCATGAACGACCTCGGCGAGCAGAAGGCCGGCGACGGCGGCGCCGTGAACCAGCTCGGCCGGCAGGTCGGTGGGGCGCTTGGAGTCGCGGTCATCGGCACCGTCTTCGCCGGTATCTACGCCAACCAGATCGAGGAGAAGCTCACCCAGCTCTCGGTGGCCCAACGCGGTCGGGCGACCGAGTCGATCGAGGAGGCGCGCGACGTCATCGGCCGCGTGGCCGGACCGCTGCACGACCAGCTGGCCCGCAACGTCGACCACGCGTTCGACGTGGGGGCACGGGCGGGCTTTGCCTTGTGCGTCGGCGTGCTGCTGGCCGCCGCCGTCGTGGCGGCGCTCGCGCTCGCCCCGAAGCCGGTCGTGAGGGCGAGCGAGAGCGGGCCAGTCGAGGAGGAGTCTCCGCGCCTGTGACCTGAGGGCTTCCGGGCGTCGGTTGTTACACGCACGCCTTCCCGTAACACCGCACCCGGGAACGTCCGAGTGTGTGCCGCGAAACTCGCGAATACGACGAGCAAAGCAGCACACACTTGCTTGACCAGACGCGCCAACATCTCCTACGGCGCCCACAACGCCGGCCAGGCCAACGTCGACAAGTGGGGGCCGCCGTGCCGGCGGCCTGGAGCGGTTCGACACCATGCGCGACATCCCGTTCCCCGAAACCCGCGCCTACGTCCGGGGCGTCTTCGCGCGCCAGAGGGACTACCGGGCGAAGTACGTCCGGGAGCTCGGGCGAGCCCCGCCGGGTTCACGAAGTTCACGCAGTTTGCGCGCTTGACGCTCGCCGAAGGGGGGCGTGGTCGCGAGGATTCGGCCTCACCGGAGTGGCGATGCTGGGAGGGGGCAACCGGCGACCGTCGCGGCACGAGATCGAGCGCGCCACCCTCCGCCTGCTCCAGCGCCACGGCCCCCAGATCCTCGCCACCGCGCGCCGCTACGCGGCCACGCCGGAGGACGCGGAGGACGCCTACCAGCGCGGCCTCGAGATCCTGCTCACCAAGGCCCCCACCACCCGCGAGGCCGACCTGATCCCCTGGCTGAAGACGGTGGTCAAGCACGAGGCGTTCGCGCTTCGCCGCCAGCGCGAGCGCGCCGCCCCCGTAAGCGAGGATGGTCGGCTCGGCGAGCCGGCGGGCGCCGAGGCCTCGACCCACCAGCAGGCCGAGCGCTACGAGCGCTTGCGGGTCGGGGCGGAGGCGCTCGGCCGGCTCAAGCCGCAGGAGATGCGCTGCCTCCTGCTCAGGGCCAAGGGGCTCTCCTACAAGGAGATCTGCCGGGCGACCGGGTGGAGCTACACAAAGGTCAACCGCTGCCTGACCGAGGGCCGCAAGGCGTTCCTCGAGCGGGTCGAGGGAATCGAGGCGGGGGCCGAGTGCGAGCGGCTCGCGCCGCTGATCTCGCGGATCGCCGACGGCGAGGCGAGCGCCGAGGAGCTGCGCTCCGCCCGGCCCCACCTGCGCACCTGCCTGACCTGCCGCGGGCGGCTGCGCGAGTTTCGGGCCGCCCCTGCCCGGGTCGCCGCGCTCCTGCCTGTGGGTGCCGAAAACTCGGTTGCGCCGTGAATCAGGCTTGTCGGATGAGCTTCGCGTCTGAACGCTAGGGTCAGCGCTCGTGGCGGGCCGCTCGGAGGGCATCGTT
>DASQXU010000035.1:0-4467 GCA_035639555.1 Thermoleophilaceae bacterium | reverse complement strand
GCCCTGCCCTACTCGAGTGGGACCACGGGGCTGCCCAAGGGGGTGATGCTCACCCACCGAAACCTCGTCGCGAACATCTGCCAAGTGACCGGTCTATTCCACACGAGCGAGCGCGACCGGGTCATCGCCGTGCTGCCGTTCTTCCACATCTACGGGCTCGTGGTGATCATGAACATGACCCTGCACCGCGGCGCCACGGTCGTGACCATGCCGCGGTTCGACTTGCCCGAGTTCCTGCGGGTGATCCAGGACTACCGGATCACCCGAGCCAACGTGGTGCCCCCCATCGCGCTCGCCCTGGCCAAGCATCCGCTGGTCGACGAGTTCGACTTCTCGAGCCTCGAGTTCGTCGGCTCGGGGGCCGCACCGCTGTCGGCCGAGCTCGAGCTCGCGTGCGCCGAGCGGCTCGGCTGCCGGGTCCAGCAGGGCTACGGCCTGACCGAGACGAGCCCGGTGACCCACACCGTCCCCGAGGACCTCGCCGGGCAGATGCCCGGCTCGATCGGCCTGCTGGTACCGAACACCGAGTGCCGGATAGTCGACCTCGCGACCGGCGACGAGCTGCCGGCCGGCGAGCCGGGTGAGCTCTGCATCCGCGGGCCCCAGGTAATGAAGGGCTACCTCAATGACCCCGAGGCGACGGCGCAGACGATCGACGCGGAGGGATGGCTTCACACCGGCGACGTCGCCAGCGTCGAGGAGGACGGCTCGGTCCGGATCGTCGACCGGGTCAAGGAGCTCATCAAGTACAAGGGCTACCAGATCGCCCCCGCCGAGCTCGAGGGGCTACTGCTCGCACACGAGGGGATCGCCGACGCCGCCGTCATCCCGGCCCCCGACGAGGAGGCGGGCGAGGTGCCAAAGGCGTTCGTCGTGCCGAGCGCCCCGCTCACCCCCGAAGAGGTGAGCGCGTTCGTCGCCGAGCGCGTGGCCCCCTACAAGAAGGTGCGTGCGGTCGAGCTCGTCGACGAGATCCCGAAGTCGCCGTCGGGGAAGATCCTGCGCCGCGTGCTCATCGACCGCGAACGGTCGTCGACCGCCGCCTCCGCTGGGTAGTCCTGGTTGCCACTCGTCGGAGAGCGGCTAGAAGCTCTGGTCGACCACCCAGCGCTCGACCCGAGACGGACGGATCCCCCGCTGATCGCTCACGGGCCGCTCGCGAACCGCCCGCTCGCCCGCCTCGAGCGCCGATTCCGAGTCCCACAGGGTCAGGGAAATCAGCCGGCCGGTCGCCTCCTCGCGCAGCTCGTATCCGGCGATGAAGCCCGGAAGCGACTGCAGGAGCTCTCGCAGCGTCCTCGCGCGCCGCTCGTCGTCGTCGTGCAAAACCGGTGGCTCGTCAAAGATGGCGACGCGCGCGACGCTCACGGGCTCGCGAAGGGTAACGGCGATCTCGAGAATCCACCCGTCGCTTCGACACACGGGTGTAGCCACGGCTCACAGGAGCACCCTCAGATGGGATGGTGACGCGCACGGATAGGCCAAGGAGGCAACGGCATGACGAGTCACAAGGTCGGATCGCGCGAGGAGTGGCGTGCCGCCAGTGAGGAGTTGCTCGCGCGCGAGAAGGAGCACACCCGCCGCGGTGACGAACTCGCGCGGCAGCGGCAGGAGCTGCCCTGGGTACGGATCGACAAGGAGTACAGCTTCGCGACCGAGGACGGGACGAAGACGCTCGCGGAGCTCTTCGGCGGGCGCTCCCAGCTGGTCGTCTACCACTTCATGTTCGGCCCGGCGTACGAGACGGGGGGCTGTCCAGTCTGCTCGTCCATCGCGGACGCCTTCGACGCCGCTATCCCACACCTAGGGGCGCGCGACGTGACCTTCCTCGCGATCTCCCGCGCGCCGCTCGAGAGGCTGCAGTCCTACAAGCGACGCATGGGCTGGAGCTTCCCCTGGGTTTCCTCGCAGCCGAGCGACTTCAACTTCGACTTCGAGGCCTCACACACGGAGGAGCAGCTGGCGCCGTTTCTCGCGGGCGATCTCCCGCCGGCCGTCGCCGCGCTGGCCGCCGAGTGCGGCACCGACGTTGCCGGTTACGTGTCCGAGGGGCCGGGCCTGAGCGCGTTCGCGCTCGAGGAGGGGGTCGTCTACCACACGTACTCGACGTCCGCGCGCGGCCTCGAGTTCATGATGGGCTTCTACGGGGTGCTCGACCGGGCGCCGAAGGGACGCGACGAGGGCGATCCGCCGGAGCTCTGGATCCGGCGCCACGACGAGTACGGCCCCGGCAGGGCGACGGGTCGGACTGGGTAAGCGGGGCGCCGCCTCTAGCCCGAGGCGGGCTGAAGCCGCCGCTCGTACCAGGCCCAGGTCTCAGTCAGCCCGCGCTCGAGCGCGAAGCGTTGCTCCCAGCCGAGCTCGCGGCGGATCGCGCTGGCGTCGAGCACCTGCCGGTCGATCTCGCCGTCCGGCGTGCCGGCGCCGCGGATGTCGGGCTCGAGGTCGCGACCGGAGACGCGGATCAGCGCCCGGACGAGCTCGAGCACCGACACTCCGCTGCCGCTCCCCACGTTCCAGGCCCGTCCCCGAAGCTCGGAGCGGTCGAGCGAGCTCGCCATGGCCAGGTAGGCCTCGATCGCGTCCTCGACGTAGACCCAGTCCCGCTCCGGGCTGCCGTCCGAGCGCACCACCGGCCGGCGGCCCTCGACCAGCGCGCGGGCGGTGTCGGGGACGAGGCGCGAGAAGTTCATGTCCCCGCCGCCGTAGACGTTGGCCAGGCGTGAGACCGCCACCGGGAGGTCGTAGCTCGTCGCGTAGGCGCGCGCGATCAGGTCGGTGCAGGCCTTCGAGACGTCGTAGGGATAGCGCGCCCGGAGCGGCGCCTCCTCGCGGTAGGGCGGGCTCCCCTGGTCGCCGTAGGCCTTGTCGCTCGAGGCGACCACGATGCGCTCGACCGGCGTCCCCCCGCCGATCGCGGACCGGCACGCCTCCAGCACGGTGTAGGTCCCCCGGACGTTGGAGTCCCAGGTCGAGAGCGGGGCGCGGTTGGCCGTCCCCACGATCGTCTGGGCGGCGACGTGGAATACGGTGCTCACCTCGTACTCGTTGAGCACCCGGAGCATCGCCTCGTAGTCGGTGACGTCGGCCGGAACCAGGTCGCAGCGCTGCTCGATTCCGTCGAGGCGAAAGCGGCTGTAGGCGGGGACGTCCCGTCGCGGGACCACCACCCGGGCGCCGGCGTCGAGCAGCCGCTCGGCCAGCCACGAGCCGATGAACCCCTGTGCGCCGGTGACCAGGACCGCCTGCCCCGAGTAGCGGCCAGCCTGCACGGCGGCATCGTGCCACAGGCGGCCGCGGCGGTGGGGACGCCGGGGCAGGCGAGCGAGGGTGGCCGGACGTTGGGGGAGCGTGGGAAGAGCGCGCTCCTGCGGCGTCGGGGGCTGACCGCCTTGAAGCGATCCGAGGGCCAGTCACTGGCGAGCCGAAGTTCGGAGGTGTCAACGCAACGGCACAAACGATTTGCTTCATGCTCGCCAGGCTCGCCGCCTGGCCACGCCCGCTTTGTGGGAGCCGAAGGTTCCTGCCCACGCCCCCAGGACCGAGGCGGCCGCGCCGCGGACACCGACGCCGCGGGGCCCGCGCCGCGGTCACCAAGGTGTTGCTCGAGTGCCCCAAGGAGCGGCGTTGGCTGCCCTTTCGTTGGTCTCGTTCTGCGTGGCCCCGGCCACGAGCCGGAGCACAAGGTCGCCGGTGGTGCTCGGCGGTCCGTCCGGGGCGGCGAGATGGCGGTCGGCGCTAACGGCTTCCAGACCAAGAGCTGACAGCTTGTCGGTGCGCTCGGGCCGCTGTTCCTGCGGCCTCGACCACCGCGACGAACGGACCCTCCTGGCTCGCGTGGCAGCGCCCGTCACTCGGCTCGAGACGGTCATCGAGACGCTCAAGAAGGTCAGCTCTTGCTCGAGCCCTGAGCGCGTGGGACGCTCAAGAGCGGTCTTCCCTCGCGTCGGCGTCCGACTGGTGCTCTGGCCACCGCCGCCTTGCCACAATGGGAGCACCGCACCCTGGCGCAGCATTGACTGTTATGACGCTACTTCGGATTCCAGCTCTAGCAGCTGATGACTCGCCGTCGGGATCAGTCGACCCGGCCGCGAACGCGATGATCTTCCGCGCCGTTCACTGCAACGGCCCGAGGCCCTTGCCTCCTTCGCATCCGGGCGTGAAACATGTCGGAACAAATGAGGCCAAGCTACGCGCCTTCGTAGCGGAATTTCCGGCGTCGCTGGCGGCAGACGAGACGTAGCCGGCGCGTTCCGTCTAAACGGACCTCCCATGCGGCTGCATCAGATTAGGCTCGCCTCTGCCCGCCTTCGAGCAGCGGGAGGGGCTGTGGCCGCGCTCGGCTTGCTCGCTGCGCTCGCGCTGCCCGCTCCGGGAGGGGCGGCTCCTTTCCCGCAGGCCTCGATCGTGCACGCGGCAGCGCAGCGGATCGCGGCCCCGCGGATCCTAGGACTCAGGGCGAAACCG
>DASQXU010000034.1:0-7259 GCA_035639555.1 Thermoleophilaceae bacterium | reverse complement strand
GGACCAGCTCGTGGAACGTGGGCGCGAGCGTTCCCGCGCGCTGGGCTGGACCGACGCCTACGGGCTGTCGAAGGCACTGGGCGAGCGGGCGCTGATCGCGGAGCAGCCGGCGGCCCTCACGATCGTGCGCCCGACGATCGTGGAGTCGGCCCTGCGCCGGCCCTATCCGGGCTGGATTGAGGGCGTCAGGGTGGCCGACCCAGTGATCCTTGCCTACGGGCGCGGGATGATCCGCCGCTTCCCGGGCAACCCATCCGCCCGGCTGGACCTCGTGCCGGTCGACCTCGTGGCCAACGCCCTGCTGGCCGCCGCCGCCCATCCGGGGGATCAGAGCCCCCGGGTTCTGACCGTGGCCAGCGGCTCGCGTAACCCCGTCCGGATCGACGAGCTATCGGGTCACATCACCGACTACTTCCGCGAGCGTCCGCTGCCGGGCGACGACGACCTTCCGATCGAGGTCCCCGAGTGGCGCTTCACATCGAGCCAGCGCGCGCTGCGCACGCTCGACCGCGGACAGCGCGCGATCGGGGCGGCCCGGCGGCTGCTCGATCGGGTCGCGGTCCCGCGCGTGGACGACGCCGAGCGGCGCCTGCATCGCGAGCAGCGCCAGCTCGAGCGCCTGAGGCGGCTGGCCGAGATCTACGGGCCCTACGTCGAGCTCGACTGCATGTTCGACGACCGGCACACGCGCGAGCTGCTCGACTCGCTCCACCCGGACGATCGCGAGCGGTTCGACTTCGACGTCGAGGCGATCGACTGGCCTTCCTACATGAAGGAGCTCCACCTCCCGGCGCTGCGGGAGATGATCCGACCGCTTCGCGCACCGCGCTTCCGCCCGCCGGTGGGCGACGGCGCGATCGCGGACGGGCCGCCCGCGCTCGCGATCTTCGACGTCGAGGGCGTGGTGCTCGACGCCACCGTGGCCCACTTCTACGCCTGGCTGCGTGGGCGCGGGATGCCCTCGCTCGACCGGGCGCTCTGGCTCGCGGCGCTCGCCGCCCGCGTGCCCGGGTACCTCGTGACCGATCGCCGCTCCCGTGCCGCGTTCAACCGCGCCTTCTACCGCCAGTATCGCGGGCTGCCGAGCGGCGAGCTGCGCATGCACGCGCGCGCGGCTCTGAGCGACTTCATCCTTCCCCGGGTGCGCCAAGCGGCCGTCCGGCGCATCCGCGCCCACCGCGCCCGCGGCGACCAGGTGATCCTGGTGACCGGCGCGCTCGACTTCCTCGTCGAGCCGCTGCGTCACCTGGCCGATGAGCTCGTCGCCGCGCGGTTGACCGAGCGGCGGGGCGCGTTCACCGGGGAGCTCGCGGAGCCGCCGCTGAGCGCCGACGGCCGGGCCTCGCTCGCCGCACGCATCGCGGCCGAGCGCGGCGTCGACCTGGCCGACTGCCACGCCTACGGCGACGGGGTCTCCGACCTGCCACTGCTCGAGCTGGTCGGCCACCCGGCCGCGGTCAACCCCGACTTCCGCCTCGCCCGCGAGGCGCGGCGACGCGGGTGGCCGATCCTCACGTGGTCGACCGAGCCCGGGGCACGCAGCCGCCCGCCGGCGCCGGTTGAGGCGCGCGCCTGATGCTGGCGCTCGAGTACAGCTCCTCGGTGCCGCGCTACGCCGCCGCCCGGCTCTCACGCCGGGCCGGGCTGGCGAGCCTGCGGCTCGTGGAGCGCCGCCCACCGGCGCTCCCCGCGCCGGACTGGCTGCCGGTGCGCCCGCGCCTCAGCGGGATCTGCGGCTCCGACCACGCGCTCGTGGACGGCGGCGCGTCGCTGTACCTCTCGTCGCTGACGTCCACGCCGTTCGTGCCCGGGCATGAGATCGTGGGTGAGGTGGTCGCCGGAGACCGCCGCGGCGAGCGCGTCGTGGTCGAGCCCGCGCTGGGCTGCTTGGCCCGCGGGATCGAGCCGCCGTGCCCCGAATGCGCCGAGGGGCGTCACGCGCTCTGCCGCGAGGTGACCGCCGGGCAGGTCTCGGCCGGGCTCCAGATCGGCTTCTGCCGCGAGACCGGCGGGGGCTGGAGCGAGGGCCTCGTCGCCCACCGGTCGCAGCTCCACCCGGTTCCCGACGAGCTCGACGACGAGGACGCGGTCCTCATAGAGCCGCTCGCCTGCGCGCTGCACGCGGTGCGCCAGGCGGGACTCGACTCCTCGGCGGCGGTCGCGGTGATCGGCGCGGGTGCGATCGGGCTGATGACGATCGCCGCGCTTCGCGAGCTGCACGCCGAGATCACCGTCGTGGCCGTGGCCAAGCACCGCGGCCAGGAGCTCGAGGCCCGGCGGCTCGGCGCCGACGAGGTCTGCGCGCCGGGCGACCTCCACCTCGCCGGCGCGCGGCTGACGGGGGCCCGGCGGCTCGTGGGCCACGCTGGCCGTGAGCTGCTGCTGGGAGGCTTCGACGCCGTGCTCGACTGCGTCGGCAGCGGCGCGACGCTCGAGGCCGCGGTCACGGTGGTGCGCCCGCGCGGGACGGTTGTGCTCGTCGGCATGCCGGGCCGCGTGACCGCCGACCTGGCGCTGGCCTGGCAACGGGAGGTGGAGATCCGCGGCGCGTACGGCTACCGCGACGACTTCGGAGCCGCGCTCGAGCTCGCCACCCGGCTGCGCCCGGGGCGGCTGGTGGCCCACGGCTGGGTGCTGCGCGACTATCGCCGCGCCCTCGAGCAGTCACGCAGGGCCACGCGAGCGGGCCGGGCGAAGACGGTGTTCGATCTGCGAGCTGCCGGATGAGCATCGTTCGCCGCCGCCAGCCTCCGCCCGCGCCGATGGTCGAGCGTCCCCCGGCCCCGCGCCCAGTGCGCGGGGTGGAGCGCGACGCCTGCGTCGTCCGGCTGACCGAGAGCTCGCCGCCGATCCTGTTCCACGCCGGCGAGTCGCTGCGCCTCGAGCGCCTCCCGATCGACTCGCGGGTGATCTACCCGCCGCCGCCGCTGAAGGGACTGGCCGATCCCGAGACCGCGATCTCCGCCGCTCTCGACCGTCCGCTCGGCATGGAGCCGCTCGACGCTTTGCTGCGTCCCGGCATGCGGCTGACGATCGCCTTCGACGACATCTCGCTTCCGCTTCCGCCGATGCGCACGCCGGACGTACGCCAGCTGGTCATCGAGCAGGTGCTCGAGCGGGCGTACCGCGCGGGGGTGGACGACATCCACCTGATCGCCGCGCTCGCCGTGCATCGGCGGATGACGCCAGCGGAGCTGCGCCGCGTGGTCGGCCCCCGGGTGTTCGACGCCTTTCACCCCGACCGCCTCTACAACCACGACGCCGAGGACCCGGACGGAATCGTCGTGCTCGGCGAGACCGATCGCGGCGAGGCGGTGGAGCTCAACCGCCGCGCTGCCGAGTCGGACCTCCTCGTGTACGTGAATATCAACCTCGTGACGATGGACGGCGGCCACAAGTCGGTCCCCATCGGCCTCGGCACCTACCGCTCGCTACGGGCCCACCACAACGTCCATGCGCTTCGCCACTCGCGCTCGTTCATGGACCCAGACCGCAGCGAGCTGCACCACTCCGCCCGGCGCCAGGGCGAGATGGTCGAGGCCGCGGTTCCGACCTTCCACGTCGAGACGACGCTGAACAACGATATGTTCGCCGCGCCGCTCGGGTTCCTCGGCCGGCCCGAGCAGCGCTGGACGGCGCGCGACCAGGCGACGTTCGCGGCGATGAAACGTACGCTCGACCGCACGCCGTCGAAGGTCCGGCGCACCCTGTTCCAGCGCATGGTGGCGCCCTACGCGGTCACCGGGGTCGCTGCCGGGGCGGTCGACGACGTGCACGGGGCCACGCTCGAGCGCTGTGCCGATCAGCAGGCGGTACTCGTGGAGGGCCAAGCCGACGTCGTGACCGCCGGACTGCCTTACATCTGCCCCTACAACGTCAACTCGATCATGAACCCGGTGCTCGTGATGTGCCTCGGGCTCGGGTACTTCTTCAACCTCTATCGCAACCGGCCGCTGGTCCGTGAGGGCGGGGTGGTGATCTTCACGCATCCGGTGGAGCGCGAGTTCCACCCCGTGCACCACCCCTCCTACATCGACTTCTACGAGGAGGTGCTGGCCGAGACCACGGACCCGGGCGAGATCGAGCGGCGGTTCGAGCGCTCCTACGCCGAGGACGAGTGGTACCGGCACCTCTACCGCACCTCGTTCGCCTACCACGGCGTGCACCCTTTCTACATGTGGTACTGGGGCGCGCACGCGCTCGAGCACGTCGGCGAGGTGATCTTCGTCGGCGGCGACCCGGAGGCGTGCCGACGCATGGGGTTCCGCCGGGCCGACACCATGCGCGACGCCCTCGAGATGGCGGAGCAGGTGGTGGGCCGCGATTTCTCGCTCACCCACTTCCACTGCCCGCCGCTGTTCTACTGCGAGGTGGCGTGAGGTTCACCAGCGGCGGGCGCCTGGTGGAACGACTCGCCGGTCCGAGCGCGGGCGGCCCGCCGCGGCCACCGCGACGCTGGCGGACGATCGAGACCGGCCCCGACCTGTGGGCCCACGCCGGGGAGGCCGACGACCAGTCGTGGCTCAGGCGCCCGGCCGCTGAGCTCGCGCGCGAGGCCCTCCAGCAGGGGCTGCTCTTCCCGCTCGCCCGGACGCTCGCGCGGCCGCGCGTGATCGGCGCCGACGATCTGATGCACGCGCCCCAGCCGGCGATCATCGCCCCGAACCACGCAAGCGACATCGACACCCCGCTGATCCTCGCCGCGCTGCCGCGGGCGTGGCGCGCGCGGACGGTTGTGGCCGCGGCGGCCGACCGCTTCTACCGCAAGCGGGCGTACGCCGTACTCGCCGGCCTGTGGATCAACACCTTCCCCTTCGACCGGGGCAGCGACCTACGAGGGGTGGCCGGCGCGGCCGAGCTCGTGCGGAGCGGGTTCAACATCCTGGTCTACCCCCAGGCGACCCGCTCGGCCGGCCAGACCGAGGGGTTTCGCACCGGCGTGGGGCGCCTCTGCCTCGCCACGAACGCCCCGCTCATCCCGGTCCACGTCGGCGGGACCGCGCTGATCATGCCCAAGGGCCGCGGCCTGATCCAACGGGGGAGCACCACTGTCAGCTTCGGCCGCCCGATCTTCCCTCGGGACGGCGAGCACCCCCGCGACTTGGTCGACCGCGCCCAGGCGGTGATCGCCGCGCTCGAGGCGAGCCGAGCGCGCGCTCGCTAGCTCCGCTCCGTACCTCACCGCGACTCTTGGCGTCGCTCCTCCGCGCTCGACTGCAAGGCGCGCAGCTCTCGGCGCGAGGAGACGCCGAGCTTGTCGAAGGCGTGGCGCAGATGCCACTCGACGGTCTTCACCGTCACGAACAGCGCCTCCGCGATCTCGCGGTTCGACATCCCCCGCGCCGCCAGGCTCGCCACCTGGCGCTCGCGCGGAGTGAGCGCCTCGAACCCGCTGAGGGCGGTCCTCCGGGGGCGCCCGCCCGCCGCCGCGATCTCGCCCCGGGCTCGCCCGGCGAGGGCCGATGCACCGCACCGCTCGGCCAGCTCGAGGCCGCGCCGAAGCGGCTCTCGCGCCTCGCGGCGCTTGCCGGAGCGCCTCAGGGCGCCGCCGAATTCCACCACCGCGCGCGCCCGGTCGAGCGTGGCCTCCGACCGCTCGAACACCTCCACCGCCTCGGCGAGGTAGTCGAGCCCCCGCCCATTCTCGATCACGCCGAGGGCTTGCAAGGCGCGGCCGATGCTCCCCGGCACAGCGAAGGCCCGGGCGCGCTTCAGCTCCTCGGACAGCAAGCAGCGTGCCTTCTCCACGTTGCCGAGTCGGGCGATCGCGAGCGCGGCCCCCGAGCGCCAGGTCACCACCCCCGGCCCGGTCGCACCGCGCTCCTCCAAGCGGCGGCCGCACTCGAGGTAGGCGTCGAGTGCCTCCTCGGGGCGACCCTCGAGGAGCCGCACGTGCCCGGTCGCCCCGAGGTGGAGCGGAAGCGACTGCTCGAGGAGCGGGTACTCCTGACCGCCACGCGCGATCTCACGCGCCGCGGCGGCCACGTCGGCTCGCTCGATGAGCGCATGAGCCAGCACGGCGTGCGCGCCGGGCACCGAGGCCCGCCAGCCGCGGCGCGTGGCCGCGAGCGCAGTGTGCACGTCGGCGGCGGCATCGTCGATGCGCCCGCGCCGAAGGACGGCCCACCCCCGCAGATAGCAGGCGTTGGCGAGGCCGAACACCGAACCGCGTGTCCGCGCCTCCTCCACCGCCGCGGTGAGAGCGAGCTCGGCCGTCCGGAGGTCCTCGACGATCACCAGGGCGGCGATAGCCCGGTAGTAGCCGAGGACCTCCGGGTTCTTCTCCTCGAGTAGCGCACCACCGGCGAGAGCGCGCCGTGCGAGGTCGCGGACCCCGGACGCCTCTTCGCCGCGCAGAGCACCCTCGTAGGCGAGGTGGGCGAGCAACACGCGGCCGCTCGCGGTCTCGGGCCGGCCGTTTCGCTCCAGGCCCTCCTTGACTTTGGCCACCGGCTCGAGCTCGTCCGCCGGCAGGCTCATGCCTGCAGCCACGGCGCGCGCCGCGCGGAGCCGGACCTGCAACTGCTCATCGCCGCCGCTTAGGCGAGCGAGTCCGCGCTCCAGTGCCCGGACCGCGTCGCCCGGCCGACCCTGCGCGTACAGGGTGCCCCCGAGGTCGAGCGCGGTCAGGCCCAGCTCGCGCCGGTCATCGATGAGCTCCAGGGCCTCGCTCAGGCGCGGGGCGGCCTCCGCGTCACCGGCGACCGCTTCGGCGCGTCCCAACTGCAGGATCACCCTGGCCCGCCTCTCGGGTGCGGGCGGCTCGCGGAGCGCCCGGCGCAGGAAGCGGACCGCCGAGTCTGGCCTGCCCTCGGAGAGCGCTCGTGCCGCTGCCCGTTGGAGCAGCTTCACCGCGCGCGGGTTGCCCGCCCGTCGGGCGTCGAGCAGATGCAGGGCCACCTCGTCGACGGGTGAACCCTCGCGGTCCAGCACCTCCGCGGCCCGCCGGTGCTTCTCGGCCCGCTCCAGCTCGGATGCGTGGGCGTAGATCGCCGCACGCACCACCGGCTGCGCGAAGGCCACCAGCTCGCACGGGCGGAAGATGCCCGCCTCGACCAGCGCGTGGGCGAGCCGGGTCGCCTCCGGCTGCTCGAGCTCGGCGAGCCCGGCAGCGTGGCGGAGCTCGGCTTCACCCAGCACCGCCACCGCCTGGGCCAGGTCGACGGCCCCCGGCCCGGCCCGCTGCAGGCGTAGCAGCACCGCCTCGGCGATCGAGGTGGGGGCAAGTCGCCGGACCACCTCGCTGGCTCCAGCGGTCG
>DASQXU010000033.1:0-5558 GCA_035639555.1 Thermoleophilaceae bacterium | reverse complement strand
CGGCCGGCGGATCCTCAAGCGGGCGACCAGCCGGTTCGTCCCCTTCCTCGTGGGCTGGGCGATCCTCCGCGCGGTCGCGCTGATTCCGATCGCCGGCCTGCTGGGCTGGCTGGCTGCGACCGTGTTCGGCCTGGGTGCGGTCGTCGTGGCCGCCTGGCGGGCGCGGCGCCGATATCCCGCCCGCCCCGCCGGCCGCCCCCGCCGCGAGCGCGGGATAACCGGACGGCGCTTGCCCCCCGCGCCGGCCGTCGGCCAGGCCCGGCGACCGCCCCAGCCGCTATCCGAGTTGGCGGTCGAGGTTGACGGCCGCGCTGATCAGCGCAAGGTGGGTGAACGCCTGGGGGAAGTTCCCGAGCTGCTCGCCGGTGGGACCGATTTCCTCGGCGTAGAGCCCGAGGTGGTTCGCGTAGGTGAGCATCTTCTCGAACACGAGCCGCGCGTCCTCGAGCCGGCCCGCGCGGGCGAGGGCCTCCACGTACCAGAAAGTGCACATCGAGAAGGTGCCCTCGGATCCTCGAAGGCCGTCGGGAGAGGCCTCGACGTTGTAGCGGTAGACGAGCGAGTCGGACACGAGCTCCTGGCCGATCGCGTCGAGGGTCGAGAGCCAGCGCGGGTCGGTCGGCGCCAGAAACTTGACGAGCGGCATCAGAAGCAGCGACGCGTCGAGCACGCGGGTGTCGTAGTGCTGCACGAACGCGCGCCTGCTCGGGTTCCAGCCGCTGGCGATGATCTGCCCGTAGATCCGGTCGCGCGCCTGTTCCCAGCGCGGGCGGTTAGCGGGCAACCCTCGGGTCGTGGCGATCCGCAAGGCGCGCTCGACCGCTACCCAGCATTGGAGGCGCGAATACGTGAAGTGCTGCCGTCCTCCGCGGGTCTCCCATATTCCCTCGTCGGCTTGGTCCCAGTTGTCGCACACCCATTCGACGATCCGCCTGAGGTCCTCCCACGCGTCGTGGGAGATAGGGGTGCCGTGCTTGTTGTAGAGGTAGATCGAGTCGACCAGCTCGCCGTAGATGTCGAGCTGGAGCTGTGCAGCGGCGTCGTTTCCGATTCGTACCGGAGTGGAGCCTCGATAGCCCTCAAGGTGGTCGAGCTGCTGTTCGGGCAGCTCGCGACGCCCGTCGATGCCGTACATGATCTGAAGGGGGCCGAACGCTTGCCGGCGCTCGTCGGCGACCCGCTCGGTAAGCCAGTCCATGAAGGCGGCCGCCTCGTCGGTAAAGCCGAGCCGCAGCAGCGCGTAGAGCGAGAAGGCGGCGTCGCGAATCCACGTGTAGCGGTAGTCCCAGTTGCGCTCCCCCCCGAGCACTTCGGGAAGGCTGGTGGTGGGGGCGGCAACGATGGCCCCCGTCGGGACGTAGGTGAGGAGCTTCAGCGTCAACGCCGATCGGTGGACCGTCTCGCGCCAGCGGCCCACGTAGCGCGACTGGGACAGCCACCGGCGCCAGTGGGCGACGGTGCTCTCGAACAGTCCGCGCGTCTCCTCGGCGCTATGGCCGTGTGCGTGGTAGGCGTCGGGTACGTGCTCGAGGATGAAGGTCGCGCTCTGACCCGCCATGAGCTCGAACGACGCCCGGACGTCGCCGTCGTGTAGCTCGATCGGCGTCTCCGTCTCGAGGGCCAGGCGGTTCCCCGAGCTCTCGAACAGCACGCCGTGCTCATGGCGGGTGGTCCGGTGCCGCTGACGGCCGTAGTCGAAACGCGGCGCGCACTCGAGCTCGAAGTGCATCGCCCCGCGCACGGCCACGACGCGACGGATGAGCCGCTGGCGGTGCGCACCGGCGGTGTACTCCCCGACGGGCATGAAGTCCTCCACCTCGCCCACTCCTTCGGGCGTGAGGAAGCGCGTGATCAGCACGTTCGTGTCGGGGAAGTAGAGCTGTCTCGTCTCCCAGTCTCCGGCCGACGGCTTCAGCGCGAAGTGGCCGCCCCGCTCGGCATCGAGGATCGCTGCGAACACGCTCGGCGAGTCGAAGTTAGGGCAGCAGTACCAGTCGATCGTGCCATCGGTGCCGACGAGCGCGACCGTGTGGAGATCGCCGATGAGTCCGTGCTCGGCGATGGGCGGATAACGGTCCATGGTCAGGACGACCCGAGGGGGTCGGCATCTCGGCGCGCGGCGCTCGCTACGTGATCTTGCCACGACCGTGGGCGGCCGGCCGCCCGAGGTAACGACTGCCGTGCGCCCTTCGTATGTTTAAGCGAGGTGTGCCCGGGCGGAGTCATCCCGCCTGACCGGCAGGTCAACGTGCTCTGGCGATTTCGCGGCCAGGCGCCGGCGAGCGAAGGTGATTGCTCACATGACGAACAGCTTGGACGGACGAACGACGGCCCGCCGGGCGCTGCTGCGGCTACGTGTCCGCATGTGGCCGATCCTGCAGACTGCGGTGGCGGCGGTCGGCGCGTGGTACCTCGCGAAGCTGCTGGTCGATGAGGAGCGGCCGGTGTTCGCCTCGATCGCCGCCGTCATCTCGCTCGGCGCGACCTATGGCGAGCGGCGCGAGCGCGCCGTCGAGCTGATCGGCGGCGTCGTGGTGGGGATCGCGGTCGCCGACCTGCTCGTGCGGGCGATCGGCAGCGGGCCGCTGCAGGTCGGCCTGATGGTCGTCCTGGCCATGGCGGCAGCGGTCGTCCTCGGCGGGGGGCCGGTCCTGGTGACCGAGGCCGCGGTGTCGGCGATCCTGCTCGTCTCGCTCGGGCCGGCCGACCCGGGCATCTCGCCGACCCGCTTGATCGAGGCGCTGGCGGGCGGCGGCGTGGCGCTCGCGGTGAGCTCGCTGATCTTTCCCCCCGACCCGGTGCTGATGGTGGGCCGCGCTGCCAACGCAGTCCTCGGCGAGCTCGGGCACGCGCTCCAGGAGATCGCGGCGGCGCTCGCCGACCGTGACCGCGAGCGGTCGGAGGCCGCCCTCCAAGCGGCGCGGGACATCGACCGCGACGTTCGCGCGCTGGACCAGGCGCTCCTCGTCGGACGCGAGACCGCTCGGTTCTCGCCGGTCCGGCGCTCCACCCGCGTCGAGCTCGAGCGCTACGCGCGCAGCGCGCGCCACATCGATTTCGCCGTTCGCAACGCACGCGTCCTCGCTCGGCACGTCCTGCGGCTCCTTCGCAGCGGCGAGGTGGCGCCAGCCGAGCTGGCCAAGGCAGTCCACGACCTGAGCCTGGCGGTCTGGGCGCTCGCGGCGCAGTTCGAGGACCCCGGCCGCGCGACGGAGGTTCGCTTCCATGCTTCCCGGGCCGCTGCCCGCGCCGTCGCGATCTACGAGCGGGAGCCCAACCTTGTGCTCACCGAGACCATGGGGCAGGTGCGGTCGACGGCGATCGACCTCGTGCGCGCCTCCGAGGCCGCGGCGCCGGTCGGTGAGCCCCCCGCCGAGACCCCCACCGAAGAGCTGCTCCTCGACCTGGCTGACCCGCGGGGCGCCGCTCGGGAACCGGCGTAGAGCTCAGGGCCGAGCCCCAGGCGGCGGTGCCGGCGGGATCGTCTCCATTGCCGGCGCGACGTCGGGCCAGATGAGCAGCACACGGCAGGGGGCATGATCGACGACGAAGCGCGCGGCTGGGCCGAGGCTGTGCGGTCCCAGGCGCTCGCGGTCGCCGTCGCGTGCAAGCACGAGGATGTCCATCGTCTCGGCGGCGGCGATCACCTCCCGCTCGATGCGCCCGCGTCGCGCCTCGCGCCTGGCTGGTCGGCCAAGGCGCGTTTCGGCCTCGGCGAGTAGCTCCTGCGCGGCCTGGTCGGAGATCGCCCGCAGCGGCTCGTGGGCCGCGGGCGGAGGCGGACGTCGGCCAAGCAGGCCGTGGCGGGCGCCGCGGGCAACGGCTTCGGGCTCGGTGCTCGCCACATGCAGCAACGTGACGTCCGAGTCGTCGGGCAGGAACGCGGCGGCCTCAGCCACCGTGGCCGCCCAGGTGTCCTCGACGATCCAGACGAGCGCGCGCATCTCAGCTCACGTCTGCAGGCCGAACCATAGGAGCACGGTGGCCGCAACGAGCGTGGCGGGGACCGTGAGCGCACCCAGGCGGAGGAACTCACCCAGCTCGACGTCGGTGTCCTCGGCCCGGAGGACGCGGCGCCAAAGCAGGGTGGCGAGGGATCCCACGTAGGTCAGGTTGGGACCAACGTTGACGCCAACCAGGGTTGCCAGGACTGGTCCGTGCCCAGCGGCGGCCGTCACCGGAATGAGCATCAGCGTCGCCGGCAGGTTGTTGACCAGGTTGGCCAGGATCGCGCTCACCGCGGCAACCCCGAACAGCTCGGGCAGCGAGCCGCCCGCTGGCAGGACGGCGCGGACGGCAGAGGCGAGGCCGCGGTCGCTGGCGGCGTGGACGATCACCCCGAGGCCGAGGACGAAGACGAGAAAGCCGGGCTCGGCGGCGCGAGCGAGCTGCAGCGGGGTCGCGATCCGGCGGGCAAGCGCCGGGACGGTCATCGCCACGGCGCCCGCGGCGGCGACCCACACCGGGTCGATCCCGAGGGCCGAGCTAAACCCAAAGCCGGCGAGCGTGAGGGCGAGGACGGCGAGCGCAAAGCGAGGGAGGTGCGGCCGCGTGGGCGGGGAGCCGGCGTGACGCGGGCGCCTCAGCTCGACCGCGAAGAAGCGGGTGAGCACGATCCACTCGATCCCGATCGCCGCGATCGTCGGAAGCGCCATGAGCCCGGCGAACCGAACGAACGCGAGGCCGCTGGCATGGAAGGCCAGCAGGTTGGTGAGGTTCGACACGGGCAGGAGCAGCGAGGCCGAGTTGGCCAAATGCGAGCACGCGTAGACGTGTGGCCTTGGGCTGGTTCGTATCCGCGCCGCCGTCGCAAACACGATGGGCGTTAAGAGCAAGACGGTCGCGTCGAGCGAGAGCACCGCGGTAACCCCGGCGGCGATTGCGAACACGAAGGCCAGCAGCCGCTCGGGGCTTCCCCTAGAGCCGCGCGCCATCACCGCGCCCAGCACATCGAAGAGGCCCTCTCGCCGGCAGCCGTCCGCGATCAACAGCAGGGCGGCGAGGAAGCCCACCGTCGGCCCGAGGTCGGAAAGCGCGTCGCCCGCCTCTGAGAGTCCGATGACGGCGACGGCGACGAGGAGGACGGCGCCGCCGGCCGCGGCGACCGCTTCGGGGAGATAGGGCGGCCGCGTGACCGCCGTTGCGAGCGTTCCCGCCAGGACCACGAGCGCCAGCGCGAGCGCGATGCCGTCAGCCACGCCACTTGCTCATGGTCGGGCGTCTGGGCCGTCGCGCCAGGGTAGGCTTGCGCTCGGGCCTCGCAGGTGGACTCGACCGCGCCGGGCTAGCTCGGGCGGAAGGAGGATGAATCGCATGGCAGGCATCGAGCGTAAGAACTTCGACTCGCCGGATGAGACGCGGCCGTTCAGGGGGAAGGGCAAGGCCGACGTAGTGGTGATCGGAGGTCGCACCATCGGCAGGGGCGAGTTCGAGCCGGGATGGCGGTGGTCCGAGAACGTCAAGCCGATCGCGGGGACGGACTCCTGCCAAGCGCCGCATCTCGGCTACATGCTCTCGGGCCGCATGCGCATTCGCATGGACGACGGGACCGAGGACGA
>DASQXU010000032.1:0-2279 GCA_035639555.1 Thermoleophilaceae bacterium | reverse complement strand
CAGCGCAGGCCGGTCGGATCCTCGATGTCGAGCTCGGTGTAGCTATCCGGGACAGCCAGCTTGAACTGCGAGCCGAGCGGGGCGATCCCGACGCGGTCCGCGCGGTCGTCGTGGCTCGACTTCTCTGGGGCGAAGTCCGCGATCTCGGTGATCGCCGGCGCAGCTGAACGCGGTCCACCACCGCGGGTTCCCCTTGCCTCCGCCGGCTCCGGGCGCTCCGCGACGCTCCCGGCGGACATGGCCTCCTCCCGAACGGACCCGCGGGCGGGGCCTTGATCGACCTGCGTTGGGCGCGTCGTCAGGCTCGCCGTCGCATGGTCCTCTGGCCGCGGCACGAGGTCCTTGATCTTCAGGTAGTCCGCGAGCCGCTCGGGCGGCGGGATCGGGCCGGGGTAGTGGGCGCCGCGGGCCCGCTGGGCTTGGAGGTGCGCGTCGATCCGCTGCTTGTCCTCCTTCATCTCGAGCGTGGTGGCGAGGAACGAGGGGACCCGCGCGCCGTCGACGATCCAGGAGCAGGCGGCGTGGAAGTTCGGGAGGTGCATGAGCGCGTCCGGGGTGATCCGGGCCCGGGCGCGGGCGGCCTGGTCGTCGCGCTGGACGTCGGCGTAGACGGTCTGGAGCACGTTGGAGAGCTCGCGCGCGTCGTCGGCTCCGACCGAGAAGACGAAGTGGTGGCGCAAGAGGTCGAGGATGGTGGCGCGCAGGTCGCGGTTTTCGATCTGGCTGAGCGACTGCCAGGCGGCCATGCACTCGAGTCCGGCCGAGCGGTCCAGGGCGAGCATGCGGGCGAAGGTCGGCGAGAACAGCAGGTGGCCCTCGTCGACCTTGAGCGCGAGCCGCGCCCGCTCCGGCTCGGGGAGCTCCTGCTGGCGGATCAGGGCCCGGTGGACCATGTGCAGGATGAACTGGAGCAGCACGCGGGCCGAGCCCTCGCCGAACGATCCGACGGCGCCGGAGACGACCAGCACGTCGCGGTTGCGGATCAGCTCGTCGATCGAGAGCGCCACCGGGTGGCGCAGGATGGCGTCGAGCTTCGGCTGCCCGGTCAGCTTCTGGAGCTTGTTGACCGGGCTGTCGAGCCGGGGACGAACTGGCCACGGGCCTGCTGCAGCTGGACGGGGAGCTGCTCGCCGAAGAACATCGCCGGCGCCGCGAGCTCGACCTCGGTCTGGATCGCGCGGACCACCTGCTTGCGAAAGTCGTCGGCCGAGGGCAGCAAGAGCGTCCACAGGTCCCAGAGCGTCGCCCGCGGCTGGCCGGTCCGCTCGACCCAGCCCATGCAGGCGATCGCCGCCTGGCGCAGATAGCGGTCGGAGCTCGCCTGGATCGAGCCCTCCTCGTGGACCTCCTTGAACGCCTCGACGATCCCGTCGGCGACCGCGTCCCTATCGGCGTCGGCGGTGAAGGGGTCGACCCCGATCTCCGGGAAGGCGAAGTCGAGGTAGTGGACCCGGCGGCCGTGGCCGAGCTCCTCGGGGATGACCGACAGCGCCTTGAGCGCCAGGTCGGCCTTGCCGTCGAGGACGATGAGCGCGCAGTTCGGGTCGGCGGCGTCGGCGGCGATCGAGCGGCAGATGGCCGAGGTTTTGCCGGTGCCCTGGCCGCCGACCAGGGCGGCGTTCATGCGCATGTCCTCGCGTCCGATCCCCACCGGGCCGCGCTCGTCGCGCATCAGCGCCCGCTCCTCCGGGGGGCGGAGGACCTCGGGCGGGGCCGGCACCCGAGGGAGCGAGGAGCGCTCGATTCGGACGCCCTTGAGGAAGGGCGAGGGGAGGTGCCAGAGACCGGCGACCTCGGAGGAGGAGAGGACGGCCCGCGACCAGGAGGGCAGCGGGTTGCCGGCGGCCCGGGCGATGCGGCGGGCGTAGAGCCGGCCCCGGGCGAGAGCTCGGCGCTCGACCAGGCGGTTCTCGGCGACCGACTCCCCGCGCAGCGCCCCGGCGACGCTCCGGCACGCCCCGTAGCTCGGCGCGGCGACCCGGAGGTCGCAGAAGAAGAGCGGCCGGTGCTGGACCTGGAGCCCGCCCTCGAGCTCCTGCTGGGCCACCCCTGAGCGGATCCCCGGGTCGGCGCCCTCGGCCCCGACCCGGGCCCGCTCGAGCTCGCGCTCCTCGGAGCGAAACAGCCAGCGGGCGAAGCGGTCGAACGCGGCGAAGGTCGGGGTCAGGGCGTACTGGACGGTGCAGGGGTCGCCGACCGAGGCCATGGTCGCGGCGAGCGAGCTGGCGAGCGAGGAGTCGTAGCGCTCGGGGGTGGCGAGCCGGGTGGTGAAGGGGCGC
>DASQXU010000031.1:0-6792 GCA_035639555.1 Thermoleophilaceae bacterium | reverse complement strand
TGGAGCGCTGCCGAACCCGCGACCAGCAGGAGGCCGCCGTCGCGGCGCTGCGGTTCAAGACCGAGGTGCTATGGGCGCAGCTCGAGGCCATCGAGCGCGGCGACACGCAGCCGCGGGGGCCGGACGCGTGACTCGGCCCCGTCTCGTCGCCGGCGCGCGGCTTCAGTACGACGATGCGCGCGAGGAGCATGTGCTGCTCGTCCCGGAGGGTGTCGTGCGACTCAACCCCACCGCGGCTGAGGTGCTCGAGCTGTGCGACGGGGAGCGCTCGCTCGACGAGATCGTCTCCACGCTCTCGGCGCGCTACCACGGCTCCGATGTCCGCGACGACGTTCACGTGCTAGTCGACGGAATGACCCAGAGAGGACTCGTGGTCGATGCAGCCGCCTAGGCCGTTCACCCTCATCGCCGAGCTCTCCTACCAGTGCCCGCTCCACTGCCCGTACTGCTCGAACCCGCTCCACATCGGCGACGACAAGTACCGCCGCGAGCTCGAGACGGAGCACTGGACCCGCGTCTTCGGTGAGGCGCGCGCCCTCGGCGTCCTTCAGCTCGCGCTCACCGGCGGGGAGCCGATGCTGCGCCGTGATCTGGTCGAGCTCTGCGCGGGCGCGCGCGACGCCGGTCTCTACTCGTCGCTCATCACCGCCGCCACCCACTTCACGCGCGAGCGCGCCGAGGCGCTGAAGTCGGCCGGGCTCGACCACGTGCAGATCTCGATCCAGAGCCCGAACGCCGAAGAGAACGACCGCATCGCGGGGAACAGGTCCTTCGAGAAGAAGATCGCGGCGGCGCGCCTCGCGAAGGAGCTCGACTTCCCGCTGACCATCAACTGCGTCTTGCACCGGCAGAACCTCGACCGGATCGAGGAGCTGCTCGATCTCACGCTCGATCTCGGGGCGCAGCGGCTCGAGCTTGCGAACACACAGTACTACGGCTGGGCGGTTGTCAACCAGGAGGCCCTCCTGCCGACCTGGGAGCAGCTCCGTCGCGCGGAGCAAGCGGTCCGGCGCTTCCGAGAGCGGGTCGGCCCCAAGGTGGACGTCCTATGGGTGCTGCCCGACTTCTACGAGGACCTGCCGAAGCCGTGCATGGGGGGCTGGGGCCGGACGGCCATAGTGGTCGCGCCGAACGGGGACGTGTTGCCCTGCCAGGCGGCGTCGACGA
This sequence comes from Thermoleophilaceae bacterium, assembly GCA_035639555.1. Taxonomy (GTDB): domain Bacteria; phylum Actinomycetota; class Thermoleophilia; order Solirubrobacterales; family Thermoleophilaceae; genus DASQXU01. Next base: position 5,625 of record DASQXU010000031.1, on the reverse strand, counting down.
TCCCCGGGCTCGAGTTCGCCAACGTCCGCGAGCATGCGCTTGGGTGGATCTGGACCGAGTCCGACGCGTTCGCGCGGTTCCGGGGGACGGACTGGATGCAGGAGCCATGCCGGAGCTGCCCGCTCGGACGACAGGAGGTGGACTTCGGCGGCTGCCGCTGCCAGGCGCTCCGGCTCAAGGGCGACGCGGCCGCCACCGACCCGGTCTGCCGGTTCTCGCCGCATCACGACCGCGTGGTATCGGCACGCGAGTCGTCGCAGACGGACGAGTTCGTCTATCGCACGATGAAGCGTCCGACGCGCGTCTGAGGCGCCGCGTCACTGGTCCGTAAAGGAGCCTGCGCACCTCCTACCTTCACGGGTAGTCAGTCGCGGCCCGGGTACAGCGCCCTGCAATGGCCTCGGGGTCTGCTCGATATCGTTTGGCCGCGCCCATGGTCGAGCGAAGCTCGCTTCTCGGCAGCGACGTTCAGTCCCGCCGGCCGTCAACCCACTTGAGCCTCTCGCGCGTCGGCGTGACCGGTGTGGAGAAAGTCATCCGCGGCCGCTCGAACGGCGCGGAGCGGTTGTTCTACGCGGAGCTCGAATGCTTCGTGGACCTCGGCCCGCAGCAGAAGGGCGCGCACATGTCGCGCTTCGAGGAGGTCGTGAACGAGGCCATCGACGAGGTCATCCTCGGCGAGGCCGCCTTCAAGGCGGAGACGGTCGCCTCGCACATCGCCGAGCGCGTGCGCGACCGTCAGGATGGTCGCCGCGCCGAGGTCACGATTGCGGCGCGCTACCCGGAGCACAAGCGAACACCGGCGTCCGGCCTGCCGACTCAGGAGATCTACACGCTGTTCGGGTCGGCGGTGGCGTCCGCGCGCGGTACGCGGCGGCTCGTCGGGGTCGAGGCCCAGGGCATGACGGCTTGCCCCTGCGCTCAGGAGCTAGTGATGGACCGCTCGCAGGAGCGCTTGCGGGACGACGGCTTCACCGACGATGAGATCGCCCGCGTCTTCGAGGCCGTGCCCGTCGCCACCCACAACCAGCGCGGTATCGGCACGCTCCACATCGGCTGCCCCGAGAGCTGCGGCGAGCCGCTCGACGCGGAGACCCTGCTCGAGATCGTCGAGGCCGCGATGAGCTCCGAGATCTACGAGCTGATGAAGCGTCCCGACGAGGTCGAGGTCGTCGAGAAGGCGCACGTCAGGCCCCGCTTCGTCGAGGACTGCGTGCGCGAGATGGTCCGCATGGCCATCGAGCGATTCGGCCACCTCGATGAGAACGTCTTCGTCTCGGCGCGCCAGGAGAACCTCGAAACGATCCACAAGCACAACGTGGTGGCCGAGCGCCATGGCCTGCTCGGCGAGCTCCGCCGCGAAGTCAACTCCGGCGAGCGGGTGCGCCACCACGTGACGAAGCGCGAGTGGCTCGAGGACGTCCTCAGCCCGGAGAAGCTCTAGCGCGAGGCCGCCGGAGGCGCTGGGGCTCCGGTCAGAGGTGATGCAGGTACTCGGCAATCTCCCAGTCTGAGACCCACGCTCGGTGGCGCTCGATCTCGAAGCGCTTGACCGCGAGGAAGGTCTCGACGATCTCCGCCCCGAGCGTCCTGTGCAGGACCGTGTCGCGCTCGAGCGCCTCGAGGGCTGCCTCGAGCGATGCAGGCAGCGCCGGGCCGATCAACTCGGGGTCGGCGCGATATGCATCACCGTCGACCGGCGGTGGCGGGGTCGAGCCCTCCCGCACGCCGTGGGCACCGGCGGCCAGCACCGCGGCGATCGCGAGATAGGGGTTCGCGGCGCCGTCGGCCACCCGGATCTCGATCCGGGTGGCGTCGCCGCGCTGCGCCGGGACGCGGATGAACGTGGTCCGGTTGTCCCGGCCCCAGTTCGCGTGCGTGGGCGCCAGCGAGTCGGGCCGGATGCGCCGGTAGGCGTTGACGGTGGGGTTGAGGATCGCCATCAGTCCCGCGGCGTGGACGAGCACCCCGGCCGTGAACGCGCGCAGCTCGGCGCTCACGCCGTCCCCCTCCGCTGGCGCATCGAACGCGTTGCGCCCATCCCGGTTCAGTGAGACGTGGAGGTGAGTGCCAGAGCCACCCTGATCGTTGAAGGGCTTTCCCATGAACGTGGCCACGAGGCCGTGCTGCGCCGCAATGTCCTTGACCGCCGACTTCAGGCGGAACGCTCGATCGGCGGCCCGCAGCGCGTCGGTATGGCGCAGGTTGATCTCGTACTGGCTGCTCATGAACTCGTGGTTGACCGCCAGGACCTCGAGGCCGACCTGCGCCAACCCCTCGGTCATCCCCCGCACGATGCCGTCGGGGTCCGTCTGCGGCCCGACCGTGTAGACCATGCTCGGCTGGTCGACGCAGCGCCGGATGCCATGTGGTGCGGCCGGGTCGCGCCGGAGCAGGAAGAACTCGAGCTCGGGACCGACGATCGGATCCAGGCCGATCGCCCTCAGGTCCTCCACCGCTTGGCCCACGGCCCCGCGCGGGTCCGGGATGGGTGCTCCGCCCTCGGCCGGCTCGAGATTCGCCATGCAGCTCGCCACCCCCGGCTCCCAGGGCAGCGGTGTCATGGTCGTCGCGTCGGGACGGGCGATGAGGTCTGGATAGCCCTCCTTGCGGCCGACCACAGGCGTGTGGCGCAGGTCCGTGCCCATCACCGCCGCGCAGAAGCGGAGACCCTCCTCGAGGACGTGGTCGAATTCCCCGATCGGTACGTCCTTGCCCCGCGCGATCCCGTGGAGATCGGGGTAGAGCACGCGTATCGAGGTCACCGGCGTGCCAGTGATGCCTTCGGTCGCGGTTCCCCCGCCGGCGATCTCCGCCGGCCGGGACTCGGTGCTCACGGGGACGTAGGCTAGGCCAGACGGATGCTCTCGGCACCCTGCATGCGCAGGTGGTCCAGCACGGTGCCGCTCGCTTCGCGCAGACCCAGCCGCTCGACGAGCGGTGCGTAGCGCCCGCCGGCCAGCCCGTCCGCCAGCACCGCCGCGCCCTGGGCTGCCGTCTTGGCGCGCGGCCCCAGCCCGGTGGCCGCTCGGACCGGTGCAACACCAGCGAGCCGTTCGGTCAGCGCGTCGAGCAGGCAGGGAGCGCGCGCCAGGCGCCCGGCGACGAGAACCTCGCGCGGCGCGGGAGCGGAGACCGTCAGCGCCAATGCGGCCTTCACCGCGCCCTCCTCGAGCGCCAGCCATCCCTCACGGTGGCGGGGATCCGCGCGCAGCGCCCGGAGCGCGCCGGGCGCGGATAGGTCCAGCTCCCCACGCGGGTCCAGCGCCCCGCCGCTGAACACGGTGTCCTTGGAGAGCGCCGCACCCAGGAGGTAGGCCACCTCCGCGTCGAGGGCCCCGGAGGAGCGGCCTCCGATCGGCGCGCACGAGCCGCCGAGCCCGTCGACGATCTGCCCGCGGTCGATCGCAAGCGCGGCGCTGAAGGCGCCGCCGAGCTCGAGCATGACGAACGAGGTCTCCTCGTAGGCCAGGCCGAGCCGACCGGCCTGGTCGACGATGCACAGCGCCGCGCTGCAGACCTTGTCCGCCGTCCCGAGGTCGACCCGGTTCCACTTGCGGTACTCCGGGACGGTGGGCAGGTGGATCGCTCCCGGGCCGAAGACCAGTGGCAGCCCGGCGGCGATGAGCGCGCGGATCAGCGCCCGCATGCCGCCGATCCCCGTGTCGGCGCCCGCCTCGTCGCGTCGCAGCAGCACCATGAGCGCGAGCTCGCGCTCGCCGACCCGCTCGCCCGGCACGAGCGGCAGCCCGTAGCCGGCCGGGCCGAGCACGAGGTCGAACGGGCGAGCGGCCGCGAGCGCGTCGATCAGCGGTGCCGGGTCGAGTGCCAGATCGGCCGACCGAAAGCTCCGCTCGAACCGCACCTCCCCGCCGTCGAGTGCGCAGACGTCGATGGAGACGGTCCCCGGGTCGACGCCGGCTACCCGGGGGCCAGGCGACGACTCAGACGATCTCTCTGGCCACGGCGTAGACGCCATCGGCGTTGAGCACCAGGTCGCTGCGCTCGAACAGCCGGCGCACGCAGGCCTTGTGCACCTTCATCTTCTGCCCCCCGATGCCCAGCGCCCCGAGGACGAGCTTCCCCTCCCGCTCGACGAGCTCGTCCCCGGCCTCGACTCCCTCGATCCCGAGCGGCTCGGCCGCGTTGTAGTCGGCCAGCAGCTCGATCGCGGGATTGGCACTCCACACCTCCTCGCGCACCACCTCCACGCCGGCCGGCCCGGCGGCCAGGACTATGTTCGCCCCCTCCAAGGCCGCCTCCATCTCCGCGCGGTCGGCCACCTCGCGGGCGTCGATCGGGAGCCGCTCCGCCGCCGCAAGTCCGCGCGGACGGCGGTAGGAGTCCACGCCGAGGACGTCGCCGGGAATCGATGTCGCAAGCACCTCGCAGCCCTCCTGGGCGAGCAGCGAGGCCGAGCGAAGCCCCACAGGGCCCACCCCAAGGACCACGGCGCGGCGGCCGCCCAGGTCGCGATCCTTCGCGATCATCGCGATGGCCGTGGCCGCCGTGGTGTTGCAGCCGTCGGAGTCGAGCATCGCCGACAGGCGGAAGGGGCCGAAGTACGTGGCCTTGACCTCGTCGAGAAGCTTCTCGCCCTCGCCCACGTCCGAGCCGCCGACCCACACGGCCATCGAGGAGTCCCCGGGGGCGCGCGTGAAGAACGCTCCCTGGACGAGGTCGCGCACCGCGTCCGGCGTCACCTCTCCGTGGCTGAGCAGGACGTCGACCCCCGCGTCATGCGCCACGATGGCGTCGAACGGGCTCGGATGTCGATCGGTGTCGAGCTGTAGCAGGACCTTCTTCACGGCGTGGGCCTGGGCCCGCGGCCGGGCGCCGGGCGCATCGCCGGGCTAGGCCTCCGCGCCGGCGGCGAATGGGTGACGCGCCTCCGCCTCCTGCTCGATCACGGTGCTCGCGCTGGGCTCGCCGGCCATCGCGCGCGAGATCGCCTCCTTGGTGGCCTGGTAGTTCCAGTCGAAGATCTTCTTCTCGTCCTCGGCCAGCCAATGGATGAAGACACCCACGATGACGCAGAGATTGTCGGCCTCGTCCTCGGGGATCACTCCGTCACGCACCGAGTCGACGACACCTCGTGCCACCGCCGCCTGGGCGGGCCCGAACATGTGCCCCACCTGCTTCTCGCCCTTGATCGTCACCTTGTTGGCGATGATCGTGTCGGGCTTGGCGGGCAGGTTGGGGGCGACGATCCCGAGCAGGTTCGTGTGCCCCTCCTTCTGGTTCAGGAGCGCGCCCGCGAACGCCTCGCCGACCGGCCCGTCCTTGGGTCCGATCAACGCATCTATGTGAGCGACTTCGTTGCCCTCGCCCACCAGGGACTCTCCAACCGACAGGGTCCTGGCCATGTGCCTTCCTCCCTCTTTGTTCTCGCAGTACTAGGTCGCGCCCGTAAGCGGGCGCGAGTTTATCGCGGCCCACGCGTCCGGCGGACGGAGGGCGCCCGTCGTCTCGGGGGTATGCTCCGGCGCGCATGCCTGAGCGCGCGGCGACCTGTGCAGGCTGCGGATGTGGATGCGACGACATCGAGGTCGCCGTCGCCGCGGGAGCGCTCGAGCACCTGACCGGCACCTGCCCGATCGGCGACTCGTGGTTCGCCGAGCGGAC
>DASQXU010000030.1:0-4943 GCA_035639555.1 Thermoleophilaceae bacterium | reverse complement strand
CCGGCCGGGGACGCGCGCGGGCCCGGGCCGGCTGACCCTCAGCGAACGGCCGGCTCGAAGTCCGCCAGCACGTTGCTCAGGGCGGGCTCGCCCTCCGGCCCCACGTGCACGACCGTCCCCGGCCAGTAGGGGTGCGACGGTCCCTGTCCGCGCTCCAGCGCCGACTCGTAGAGCCAGCTCCCCGAGTTCCACAGTCGCATGCCGCTCGCGAGCGTCCAGCCCTCGGTGTCGCCGGGCAGGGGGCCCGGCCGGTGGGTGTGGCCGAACAAGACGTGGTGGGACTCGATCCCCATCCCGCTCAAGACGGTGGCCATCGCTTGCAAGCCCGCCCGTCGCAGCTCGGCGCCCGAGATCTCGGCGTTGAACGGGCCGAGCCCGATCCGGTTCATGACGGCCACCGCGCCGGGGATCGTCACCCTGCCGATGAGGAATGCCGAGAGCCCGCCGGCCCGCCCGCCGTTCACCCGCTCCCACACCCGCCGCGAGACGTAGCTCTGGCTTCTGATCGCCCGGGCCGGGGCTCCCTGGGCGCGGCGGTAGAGGAAGTCGTAGAGCGGGGCGACGATGGCCTCGTACTCGCGGACCGACCGCGGTGCGCGGCCCCGGGCCACCACGCGCTGCACGGCGGAGACCGCGATCGACTCGATTCTCGGGACGGTGAGGTGGGCGTCCAGGTAGTGGCCGTGCGTGGCGTAGACGTCGTCCCTCAGGAAGACGCCCGGATATGCCAGCGCGACCTCGGCCCGGGGCATCCACGAGGCGAGCGTGCCGGCGAGGTCGTCGCCCTCGGTCACCGGCCACACCGACGCCGGCTCGAGCACGTCGCCGGCGAGCCGGTCGCCGAGTAGCTGGTGGTCGTGGTTGCCGGGCACCAGCAGCACCCGGCGGCCGGCGGCGGCGTCCCCGAGCGGCTCGAGCACGGGACGGGCCCGCTCGAGCACCTGCCGCAGCGGGCGCTCGCGAAGCTCCAGGACGTCCCCGAGGAGAACGATCTGATCGGCCCCCTCGACCGCGGCGACCATGCGCTCCGCCACCGGCGGCCGGGTGGCCACGTCGCGCCCGGACGTGGTGCCCAGGTGGAGGTCCGAGATCACGACGCTGAGCACCGGGAAATCGTGGCAGGCCCCCGGGCTACGCTTGCCCCATGCCGCGCTTCTGCCGCCACAACCGCCTCCTGGCGGAGTGCCCGATCTGCTCCCGAGACACGGTTCTGGATCGCTCCCGGACAGCCCAGAAGCGAACGCCGGCCCGGCCCCGGGCGCGGCCGGAGCGCCCGGCCGGCGGACCGGCGCCGAAGTTCAGCGGCCCCTACGGCGCCGTAGGTCCCTACGAGGACGAGGACGGCGCGAGGTACGAGGTGCGCCTCGAGCGCGTCCCCGGAGGGCTGCGGCTCGCCGAGTGGACGGGCGGGGCGCTGCGCCGCCGGGCCCCGGTGCTGGCCGCCGCCGACGTGCCGACCTTGATCGCCCGGACCGCCGAGCGGGCCGAGATCGACCCAGCCGACGCCGCCGCGCTGGTCGGGGCGCTTCGCCCGGCCGCGCCCGGGGAGGAGGGGCGGAGCATCGCCGCGAGCCCCGGCCGCGCCGGCGAGCTCCGCGACGAGCTGCGGGTCGAGCCCCTGGGCGAGGGGAGGCTCCGGCTCGGGCGCTGGGTGCTGCGCCCGGGCGCCGGCTGGGAGCTTCGGGATGGGCCGGTCCTGCTCCCGGTCGCCCGGTTCGAGGAGGCCATCGGCCACGCCGCACGCCTCGGCCTGCTCGGCGCCGCGTCAGAGCTTGGCGCCGCGCCGCGACCGTGACGTCGTGAGCGCGCGCTACTCCTTGGGGCCGTGCCCCTGAAGCTCGTCACCGGTCCGGCCAACTCGGCGAAGGCCGGAGAAGTGCTGGGGGCGCTGCGGGCCCGCCTCGACGACGACCCCATCCTCGTCGTGCCGGCCTTCCAGGACGTCGAGCACGCACAACGGGAGCTCGCCGAGCGGGGCGCGGTCTTCGGCGCCCGCGTCCTGCGCTTCGCGTGGCTGTTCGAGGCGATCGCCGAGCGAAGCGGCTACGCGGCTCGGAAGGCGTCGCCGGTCCAGCGCGAGCTGATCATGGAGGACGCGGCCGCGGCGGCGGGGCTTCGGGCGCTCGCGCCGTCGGCCGAGCACCCCGGCTTCGCGCGCGCGGCCGTCGCCTTCGCCGCGGAGCTCGAGGGCGCGATGGTCGAGCCCACCCGATTCACCGCCGCCCTGCGGGCGTGGGCTGGGAGCGGCCCGCGCCGGGCCTACGCCGAGGAGATAGCCGCGATCTATCGCGGCTACCGCGAGCGTCTCGAGGCGGCCTCGCTCGTCGATCCGGAGCTCTTTGCCTGGCGCGCGCTCGATTCGCTGCGCCGGGACCCCTCGCGCTGGGGCGGCACGCCGGTGTTCGTCTACGGGTTCGACGACTTCACGCCGCTCGAGCTCGACGCCCTGGAGACGCTCGCCCGGCACTGCCGCGCCCAGGTCACCGTCTCGCTCCCGTTCGAGCCCGGCCGTGCGGCGTTCCGCGCGGTGGCCGAGGCGCACGCGGAGCTCTCGGAGCTCGCGGATGAGCGGGTGGCGCTCGCGCCCCTCGCCGACCACTACGCCGACGCGTCCCGGGATGCCCTCCACCACCTCGAGCGCGGCCTCTTCGAGCTGGCCGGCGGCGCGCGCCTCGATCCGGGCGGGGCCGTACGCCTCCACGCCGCCGGGGGCGAGCGGGCCGAGGTCGAGCTCGCGGCGGCCGAGGTCCTCGACCAGCTCCGGGCAGGCGTCCCTCCGGGGGAGGTCGCCGTGGTCTTCCGCGAACCGTCCCGCTACGGCTCGCTCGTCGAGCAGGTGTTCGGCGCCTACGGCATCCCCTACTCGATCGACCGCTCGGTGCCGCTCGCGCACACCAACCTCGGCCGCGGGCTACTGGCGCTGCTCCGGGCATCCCGACCGGACGGGCGACCCGAGGACCTGCTCGCCTGGCTGCGGACGCCCGGCAAGCTCGAGCGGGCGGCGCTCGCCGACCGGCTGGAGGCCGAGGTCCGGCGGCGCGCGGTCCGGAGCGCGGCCGAGGCCCGTCGCCTGTGGGAGGAGCGGAATCCGAGCTTCCCGCTCAGCGAGCTCGACGCCCTGGCCTCGCGGCGCGACGTCGCCGGGCTGCTCGAGGAGCTCGACGGGCAGCTCCAGCGGCTGTTCGTCGGTCCGTACCGGCGGCGGGCGCCGGTCCTCCAGGGCGCCGAGCTCGACGACGCGCGCGCGTTCGTAGCCGCCCACGATGCGCTGCGGCAGCTCCACGCCGTGCTGCGTGCGGGCCTCCGGGAGCGGCTCACGCCGGAGGTGATCGGAGATCGGCTCGCCGGGCTGCCGGTTCGCGTCGGCGACGACCCCCAACCCGACCGCGTGCAGGTGGCGCTGCCCGAGGCGATCCGCGCCCGCCGCTTCGAGGCGGTGCTCGTCTGCGGGCTGCAGGAGGACGAATTCCCGCGCGGTGGCGCGCCTGAGCCCTTCCTGCCCGACCAGGACCGCCGCGAGCTCGCCAAGGCCAGCGGCCTCGTGCTCCCGATGCGGGAGGACCGACTCGACCGGGAGCGCTACCTCTTCTACGTCTGCGCTTCGCGCGCGGAGCGGCTGCTCGTCCTGAGCTCTCGTTACTGCGACGAGGAGGGCGACCCGCAGGCCGGGTCGTTCTTCGTCGAGGACGTCCGAGAGCTCTTCAGCGAGCTTCCCGTCCGCCGGCGGTCGCTCTCCGAGGTCACGTGGGCGCCCGAGGAAGCCCCGACCGCCGAGGAGCACGCCCGCGCGGTCGCCGCGCGCGGGCCGCGTCGCGAGCAGCGGGTCCAGAGCTCGCTTTCGAGCCCCGCGCTGCTCGAGGAGCTCGCCGGTCGCCCGCTCTCGGCCGGCGCCCTCGAGCGGTTCGCCGACTGCCCGGTCAAGTGGCTCGTGGAGAGCGTTCTGCGCCCCGAGGCGCTCGAGCCGGATCCGGAGCAGCTCGTCCGCGGTCGGTTCGCGCACTCGGTCCTGCACGCCACCTACCGGCGGCTGCGCGCCGAGACCGGCCGCGCCCGCGTCACCCCGGAGACGCTCCCCGCGGCCGAGCGGATCCTGCTCCGCGAGCTCGGTGAGCAGCAGGAGCGCTTTCGGATCTCTCCGGATCAGACCCGGGTCCGCGCGGCCGTTCGCCGGCTCGAGCTCGACCTGCTCGCCCACCTGCGCTGGGAGGCCGGCTACGACGGAGAGTTCGAGCCCGCGGAGCTCGAGCTCGAGTTCGGGCCGGTCGAGGTGGCCGAAGGAGTGACCGTGGCCGGTCGGATCGACCGCGTGGACGCCACCGACGGCAAGGCGCTGGTCATCGACTACAAGAGCGGGAAGTCGGTCGGCCGCTACAAGCTCGCGAGCTGGGACGAGGAGAACCAGTTCCAGGGCGCCCTGTACGCGCTCGCCTTGGCCGCGACGGGTGAGCGCGAGCCGGTCGGAGCCCTATACCAGCCGCTCGCCGGGGAGGACCGTCGAGCGCGCGGGATGGTCGAGGCCGGGGTGCCCGGACTGGGGTCGCGGTTCTTCGAGGCCGACCGCGTGGAGCGCGAGCGCTTCGCGGAGGTCCTCGAACGGGCCCGCGTGAGGATCGCCGAGACCGCCGCCCGGCTGCGGCGCGGCGAGCTCGGGTGCGACCCGGAGCGGTGCAGCTTCCGCGGCCGCTGCTCCTATCCGTCGATCTGCCGCTGCGATGGCTGAGTCCCTGCCGCTGACCGAGGAGCAGCGCGACGCGGTCGAGCGCCGCGACGGAGCGCTGCTGGTCCGCGCCGGCGCGGGCACGGGGAAGACCTCCGTCCTCGTGGAGCGCTTCGTCCAGGCGGTGGTCGCGGGCGAGGCCGAGGTCGAGGGCATCCTGGCGATCACGTTCACGGAGAAGGCGGCGGCCGAGATGAAGTCGCGGGTGCGCCGGCGGTTCCTCGAC
>DASQXU010000029.1:0-6762 GCA_035639555.1 Thermoleophilaceae bacterium | reverse complement strand
GCCCCGGGGCTCTAGGTACGAGAAGCGAGCCTGGCAAGGAAGCAGCGAGCGATGCCTGCTCTAGCAGGTGAGCGAGCGATGACGCCGCCAGGCGACGCTTCGCAGTCCCCTAGAGCCGGTTGAAGTCGTCTTTGGAGACGAACTTGGTGAGCTTCACCGGATCCCCGTCGACGGTGGTCTGCGCCTGGAGGGCGTAACGCGTCTGGGTGCCCTTGCTCGTCTCTCGGTCGTAGGTCTTCTTCTCGATCTCGGTTTCGTCGACCGGGACCTTGCGCTTGTGCTTGACGCTATAGAACTCGACCGGCATAGCCACTCCCCCTTTCGGGATCGATCGAGGCGATGCTAGACGGGCGTCCGGACGACCACCCGGTATGGCAGGATTCGCAGCAGAGGTGGACGGTCGGGACGGCCCCAGCTTCGGAGCGATGATCGGACTCGTGGCGATCGTCGTCGCCACCGTGATCCTCGTGTTCTTCGGAATCGGCTACGCACTGGGCCGCCTGTTCCTCTAGCCGGGACCCGCGTCAGGGCCCCCCGTCGGCGCGCATCTGCCAGGTACACTCGCGCCTCCTATGCGGGTCGTCGCCGTGTTCGGCATCGACAACAGCGGGCTGAACCTCGCCGTCAACCTGCTGTTGCTCTTCGTCGTCGTCCTGTGGCTGTCGCTGATCTACTGGACGTACGCGGACGCCAGGCGGCGCTTGGAGGACCCCATGCTGATCGGGTGCGCCACCGCCGCGTCGATCTTCCCGTTCGTCGGGACGCTCGTGTACATGATCGTGAGGCCCCCGGAGTACCTGGATGACGTGCGCGAGCGTGAGCTCGAGATCGCCGCCGCGGAGGCCCGCCTGGCGAGCGCCGAGCACCTGACCTGCCCCTACTGCGGCTTCGAGATCGAGCGCTCCTTCCTGCGCTGCCCGAGCTGCCTCCGGCGGCTGAAGGAACCGTGCGCGGTGTGTGGCCGGCCGCTCGACCCGCGCTGGAGGATCTGCCCCTACTGCGAGGCCGAGGTCGGACAGCCGGCCCCCGCCCGTCCCCGCACGCGGCGCGCGGCGCCCGCCGCCGGCCCTCGCGCGGGTGCCGGCGACCGCGGAGCCCGCGCCGCCGTCTCGGAGGACCGCTACGGGGACAGCCGGCGAGCCCCGGGCCGCTCCACCGCCCGAGCCCCGTCAGCCTCGGGGCGGCCTGTCGGGCCGGCGGCCGAGACGCCGGCCCCGGCGGCGCGGGAGCGCCCCCCGTCGGGCGGCTAGACCCCCTCGTGGACGCTTTGGTACTGCATGGAGTACCGAAGCCTCCACGGCGGTCATGGGACCGGGAGTGGCCCGGCGGCAGGGTGCGGTGGCCACGCGGGGGCCGCCGGAGCGCCGCGCCGAGGAGAAAGGAGACCGATGGACCGGACGCTGATCCTGGTGAAGCCTGACGCCTTCGCGCGGGGCCTGACCGGAGAGGTGATCGCCCGCTTCGAGCGCAAGGGCCTGCGGATCGTCGCGCTCAAGCTGATGCAGGTCGACCGTGGGCTGGCGGAGCGCCACTACGCCGAGCATCGCGAGAAGTCGTTCTTCGCGGGATTGGTCGAGTTCATCACCGGCGGCCCGCTCGTCGCCATGGTCCTCGAGGGGTACGAGGCGGTCGACGCCGCCCGCCAGGTGATCGGCGCGACCAACCCCCTGGAGGCGGTGGCGGGTTCGATACGCGGCGACTACGGCCTCGACGTGCAAACGAACCTGGTCCACGGGTCGGACTCGCCGGAGTCGGCCGACCGGGAGATCGAGCTGTTCTTCCCCGAGCTCACGCCGGCGGCGTCCGCGGCGACAGGCTGAGCGGGGCGCCGGGCGGGGATGCCCCCCGAGCCTCTGATCCTGGCGTCGCGCTCGCCGCAGCGGCGGGCCATTCTGGAGCAGCTCGGGGTCGAGTTCCGGGTCGCTGAGCCCAACGCCGAGGAGCTCCTGACCGGCCAGCCACGGGCTGTCGTGCTCGAGAACGCCCTCCGAAAGGCGCGTTCGGTCCGGGCCGGGCCGGGCCAGGCCGTGCTCGGGGCGGACACGGCGGTGGTGCTCGACGGAAGGCTGTTCGGCAAGCCAGGGGACCGCGCGCAGGCCGAAACCTTCCTTCGCCGGCTCTCCGGCCGCACCCACGAGGTCATGTCGGCGCTCGCACTCTGCCGGGACAGCGAGGAGCGAAGCTCGGTCGCGGTCACCCGGGTCCGCTTTCGCCTGCTCGAGCAACACGACCTCGACTGGTACCTCGAGACCTGTGAATGGCGGGAGCGGGCCGGCGCCTATGCCATCCAGGGGAAGGGCGCCGCACTGGTCGAGTGGATCGAGGGGGACTACTGGAACGTGGTCGGCTTGCCGGTGCCCGCCCTCCTCGAACTGGCCCCGGGACTCCTCGAGAACCGGGTCTGACCGGAACCCGCTGAGCCACTCGTTACACTTGCCCGGCGGGTCCGGCGGCCAGCGCCTGGCTCGGGTGGCTCACGCCTCGACTCGCGGCGCCCGCGTCGGCCAGGAGTGCAGGCGCACCGCCTATTCTCACACAGCTCCATGGGCTTCTTCTCCTACCTCACCGGCATGGGCGGCCGAGATATGGCTGTGGACCTGGGCACCGCGAACACGCTCGTCTACGTGCGCGGACGGGGCATCGTGCTCTCCGAGCCGTCCGTGGTGGCGATCGACTCCCGCACGGCGGAGGTCCACGCCGTGGGCATCGAGGCCAAGCGGATGCTGGGTCGCACCCCGGGGACGATTCAGGCGATCCGGCCGCTGAAGGATGGGGTGATCGCCGACTTCGACGTAACCGAGCAGATGCTCCGCCACTTCATCCAGAAGGTGCACCAGAACCGCTGGGCCCACCCGCGCGTCGTGGTCTGCGTCCCGAGCGGGGTTACCGGGGTCGAGAAGCGGGCGGTCGAGGAGGCGTGCCTCTCGGCCGGGGCCCGCCAGGCCTACCTGATCGAGGAGCCGATGGCGGCGGCGATCGGCGCCGGGCTGCCGGTCGGCGAGCCAACCGGCAACATGGTCGTGGACATCGGCGGCGGCACGAGCGAGGTGGCGGTGATCTCGCTCGGCGGGATCGTGGTGTCCCAGTCGATCCGCATCGGCGGCGACGAGCTCGACGAGGCGATCATCAACTACGTCAAGCGCGAGTACAAGTTGATGATCGGCCAGCAGACGGCGGAGGAGGTCAAGCTCGAGATCGGCTCGGCCTTCCCGCTCGAGGAGGAGGTGCAGGCCGAGATCCGCGGCCGCGACCTGGTGTCCGGCCTGCCCAAGACGATCGTCCTCACGAGCGAGGAGGTCCGGATGGCGCTGGAGGAGCCGCTCCAGGCCATCATCGATGCGGTCAAGGAGACCCTCGACCGGACCCCGCCCGAGTTGGCCTCGGACATCATGGACCGCGGGATCATGCTCGCCGGCGGCGGCGCGCTGCTCCAGGGGCTCGACGAGCGCCTGCGCGACGAGACCCAGATGCCCGCGCACCTCGCCGAGTCGCCGCTGACCTGCGTGGCGGTGGGATCGGGACGGAGCCTCGAGGAGTTCGAGGCCATCCACCGCGCCAACCGGAATTCCCGAAACCGGCGTAGGCACTGACGCCGGCGCCGTGGAGGCGTTCGAGGAGTGTTCGACAGCAAGACGGTCCGCAGGCGCCGGGCGGCGCTCGGCGTGTTCGTCGCCCTGTCGGTCGCGCTGCTCACCGTCTACTTCGGCGAGTCCGGTGGCGGCGTCCTCCATGCCTTCCAGCGTGGCGCGCAGACGGCGCTCTCGCCCCTAGAGACCGGCGCGAGCCGGGCGCTCAAGCCGTTTCAGGACTTCGCCGGCTGGATCGGCGACACGTTCGACGCCAAGGGCGAGAACAAGCGGCTGCGCTCCGAGGTGCAGCAGCTCCGAAGCCAGGTGGTCCAGGCGCAGACCGCCGAGCGGGACGTCCGCGAGCTGCGCGGCCTCATCGGCGTGAGTCGCCGGTCGGGCTTTCCCCAGGGGACCGATCCGATCGGCGCCCGGGTGATCGCCCACTCGCCCACCGTCTGGTACTCCACGATCGAGATCAACCAGGGCTCCCGCGACGGGGTTCGCCGCGAGCAGGCGGTGATCGCGTCCGGCGGCCTGATCGGCAAGGTCACCTCGGTCACCGGCGGCACGGCCGAGGTCACGCTGATCACCGACGCATCCAGCGCGGTCTCGGCCCAGGTCGTACCGAGCGGCGCGAACGGCATCGTCCGGCCGCAGGTCGGGAACCCGAACGATCTCCTGCTCGACTTCGTCCAGAAGGGGACGAAGATCCGCAAGGGACAGACGGTGATCACCTCCGGGTTCACCTCCTCGCGCCTCGAGTCGCTCTTCCCGCGCGGCATCCCCATCGGCCGGGTGACGAAGGCCGACATCGGCGAGGTCGAGCTCTACGAGCGGGTCCACATCGCGCCGTTCGCCAACCTCAGGCGGATCAACTACGTGCAGGTCCTGACCCGCCGGCCCGCCACGACGCAGGCGGGGGTGCTGGCTCCGTGATCGTCGTCCCGGGCGCCTTCCTCCGCGTGGGCCTGCTCGCGCTGCTCGCGGTGATCATCCAGGTCTCGGGGTTCGGGCAGATCCAGGTCCTCGGGTCTGCGCCGAACCTCGTCCCGCTGGTCGTCGCCGCCGTCGCCCTGTACGGCGGCAGCATCGCCGGCGCGGCCACCGGCTTTGCCACCGGCGTGCTGCTCGACCTCGCCGCGGGCCAGACGCTGGGGGTCTCCTCCCTTGTGCTCACCGCGGTCGGATACGGCGTAGGGCGCTTCCGCGAGATCCGCGAGCCGGCGCACGGACTGATCCCCATCCCGGTCGGCGCGGCGGCCACCTTCGGCTGGGCGGTCGCCTTCGCCGCAGTGTCGTTCATGCTCGACACCGAGGCGATCGTGAGCCCGCTGGTGCTGCGGGACATGGTCGTGACGACCCTCTTGGGCGCCCTGCTCGCGCTCCCGGTCTTCGCCCTCTGCAGGCGGGTCATCCGCCCCGTCCTCCTCCGCGATCCCGTCGAGGCCCGCCGGCGCAGGCGGGAGCCGCCCGAGGCCGGGCCGCTCGGCCTCCGCGGGATGGAGGTGTCACGCTGAGGTGTACCTCGACTCCGACCGGCGCCCGACCCTCACGCCGCAGCTAGCGCTGCGCGTGGCGGTGATCGGCGGCATCGCCCTGATCGCCTTCGGGGTGATCTTCTTCCGGCTCTGGTACCTCCAGGTCCTCTCGGGCAACAAGTACCTGGCCGAGGCCAACAACAACCGCGTCCGGGACATCAAGGTCGAGGCCCCACGGGGGAAGATCGTCGACCGCAACGGGCGCGTGCTGGTGGACAACCGCACCGGCCTGGCCATCGAGCTGAGCCCGGAGAAGCTGCCCCACCGACGGGCGGAGCGCCGGCGCCTCTATCGCAGGCTCGGCCGCGCCCTCGGCATGTCGCCCAAGCTCATCGCGCGGAGGGTCCGCAGGCAGCTGAAGGCGCTCCCCTTCTCCACCGCCACGGTCAAGCAAGACGTCGCGCTGACCACCGTCTCCTACGTGCTCGAGCATCAGGACCGGCTGCCCGGGGTCACGGCGCAGCGGCAGTTCCTGCGCCGCTATCCGTGGCACAGCGTCGGCGGCCAGCTCTTCGGGACGGTCGGCGAGGTCACCGCGAAGGAGCTCAAGCAGCAGCGCTACCGCGGCGTCGCGATGGGGGACCGCGTCGGCCAGTCGGGCATCGAGTACTCGTATGACCGCTTCCTGCGCGGGCGCGACGGCGCCAGCCGGGTCCAGGTCGACGCGCTAGGCAACCTCAAGGGCGAGCTCTCGATCAAGCCGCCGCAACAGGGCCGGCAGCTGCGGCTCTCGATCGACATGGAGCTCGAGAAGAAGATGCAGGAGGTGGTGGCCGGCGGCACCGGGCGGGCGGCGGCCGTGGCCATGAACGTGCACAACGGCCAGGTGCTCGGCATGGCCAGCCAGCCGACCTTCGACCCGAACGTCTTCGCCAAGGTCATCAAGCAGTCCGACTTCAAGCGCCTCTCGGACCCGAACAACGGCGCCCCGCTCACCAACCGCGCGACCCAAGGCCTCTACCCGACCGGCTCCACGTTCAAGCTGATCACCGCCACCGCGGCGCTAGAGGGAGGGGTGATCACACCGGACACGGTTCTGAACGACCCCGGTTCGTTCACCGTCGGGGGGATCACCTTCCACAACGCCGGCGGCGGGGGGAACGGAGCCCTAGCGCTGCGCCAGGCGCTGACCGTCTCGAGCGACGTCTTCTTCTACCAGCTCGGGGCGCGCATGAACAACGGCAGGACGCTCCTCCAGCGCTGGGCCCACCGCCTGGGGATCGGCCGCCGGACGGGGGTCGACCTCCCGGGCGAGCTGCCCGGGCTGCTCCCGAGCCCCCAGTGGCGCGACCGGCTGTTCAAGAAGCACCTCACGGATCGCCCCTGGAGCGTGGGCGACAACGTCAACCTCTCGGTCGGGCAGGGCGACCTCCAGGCCGACCCGCTGCAGATGGCGGTCGCCTACGCCACGATCGCCAACGGCGGCTGGGTGGTCAAGCCCCGGCTCGGGCTGCGGGTCGAGGACGCGGCCGGGCGGCCCCTGCAGCAGATCGAGCCGGCTCGGGCGCGGCACCTGAACATCAACCCCGCGTTCAGGCAGGCGATCCTCGAGGGACTGCGCGGCGGCGCCAGCCAGCCGGGCGGCACCTCGGCGAAGGTCTTCGGCGGCTTCAAGATCCCCGTGGCCGGCAAGACCGGCACCGCGCAGAAGGGTG
>DASQXU010000028.1:0-4905 GCA_035639555.1 Thermoleophilaceae bacterium | reverse complement strand
TTCGGGGGTGTAGTCGAAGTCGGTTCCGCTCACCCTCTTCTCAGACATGGCTAGGCGAGGAACCCCGTCTTCTGCAGCGCGGAGCTGATCTCGGAGGCGCTGGCGCCCGGGTCCGCCGCTCGCGGAGCCGGGTCCTTTCCGAGGATGTCGGCGATCCATGCCACATGCCGCCCCTCGACCGAGACGATCTTCGCGGCGGCAGAGATCGCCGGCTTGGTGAGATTCGCCACTTGGCCGTTGTACGCGGCCACCCCCGTGTCCTCCAGCTTGAAGGCCGTCTCGCCGAACCTGCGCGGATCTTGGGTCGCCTCGCCGAACCGGAACTTCGGCTCGGCCCGCGCGTGAGCACCGAGGGCCTTGCGCAGGAAGGCGACGTGCTCGCGCTCCTGCTCGGCCACTGTCTCGGCGAACTCCCGTAGCTCCCCGCGCAACCCGGCGCGCTCGACGCCGTCGGTGTAGAACGCCGCCTGCAGGTATTCGAGCAGGAGCGCGTAGTTGAAGATCTTCCGATCCTGAGAGGGGGAGGGCCCGGCCGCGAGCACCGGCGGGAGACGGTCGAGCAGTACTCCGCCCCCGACAACGGCGGCGCCCGCGGCCGCCGCCATGTAGAGAAAGCGCCCGCGCGATGACTCCGGCGCTTCTGCCGCCGCCTCGCGGTTCGGTCTCTCGGCCCCGGACACGGGTGTCTCGTCCTTGCTCGCCGCTCCGATGGTCAACAGCTTCGCATGAACACGGTCAGACGGCGCCGCAGCACTGCGATGCGGCCCTAGTCATACAACGCTGAGCCGAGAGAACTCTTCCACGCGCTGGGGGAGGGCAAGAGCGGCAACTGAAATGCGCAGCTCTGCACTGGCAGAGCGTTACGCTTCGCCTTGCACCCGCCGATCGTGAGGCGCTCTGCAGTTGGCGGGCCCGTCGCATGCGGCGACGCGCACACGATCGACGACGCTAGGCCCTTACCACCGCTCCCGGCTAAGGATCGTGGTCCATGAGGCGTGCGGGCACGCGGCCCCGCACAAAGTCGCTCATGAAAAAGAAGGCGGCATGCTCTAGCAGCTGGGTCAACGGCACCTCTTGCCGTACCGATTCCGTCTCCAGCGAGCACCAGACATGCTCGTCGAGGTCGAGTGTGACCTCGAGTAGCCTGTCATGTGGCGCCTCGCCGGCCCGGCAGGTACGCGAGCGAACGAAGCGAGGGGCCCGCCAGGCAAGCCGCCGGGGGTCACGCTCGGAGAGGTAGTAGAGAGCCGCGTACCGGAGCATCGCCGGCACCGAGAGGCCAGTAGCCGCTGCCTGTTCCTCAAGCGTGTCCGTGCCCAGGGGGCCGAGCTCGAGAGTCAGCCTGCGCTTCACTCCCATTGATCGAGAAGCCGATCGACCACTGCGCTGCCCACTTCGGAGCGCGTGGCGCATCTCTTGATGCTCAAGGTCAGGAGCCAACCCGAACCCGGACACATCCGTTCCGACGGTCGCTACAAACCTTCCCCGATGACCAGGGGACGCCTGGTGAGTGCGTATCCAACAGGTCGCTCTTGGAGAAGCGCTCGACCAGCATCAGGGACTTCTGGACGGTGATGGACATAGCCGTTCTCGGGCGCTCGCGTACGCACGTAGCGGGCCCCGCGGCACCGCACCGGCGCACCTGCGCCACTAGCGGCCATACTGCACCCCCGGCGGCGACCGGTCAAGAGCTCTTTACCAAATTCGGGCCGGGCTCCCACTCGGCGGCGCAAGGCACGATGTGCGGGCCGAGGGCTCAGGCGGACCGAGCGCACGAATGTGCAGCCCACCCAACCCCCACCTAGGGCGGAGGCGGCTCATGAGGAGGGCCGTGGGTTCAACCTACGCAGCCAGCGCTTTAGTTGCATCGGCAATCCAGGCGCTCGCGCACCTGGGCTCTCAGGCGCGGGGACCGTTCGCCGGCGGGCGATGAGAACGATCGCGGCGGCAGCCACCAGGCCAGCGGCGGTAACGAAGGCGGCAGCGGTCCCGGCCAGCTCGACCGCTGTCCCCGCCATCAGGCCGCCGATCGCGAAGCCCGCGCCGTTTGCAGTCGAGAGCCAGGTGTAGGCCTCGGCGGCGCCGCCGGGCGGAGCCACCGTGTCGAGCGCGAGCGAGCTCGCCGCCCACTGGGCGGTCGTGGGCAGGCCGGCTACGACGAGGAGGCAGGCGAGGGCGAACAGCGAGTGCGCTAAGGCGAGCGGCAGGAGCGCCGCGGCGCCGACGCACGCGAGCAGCGCCAGGCGGGAGGCGGGTGCTGACCTCCAGGATCGGGATCCGTAGAACGTCCCTCCGAGGACCGAGCTCGCCGCGAACACCGACAGGAGGGCGCCGGCGGCGCCCGACTCGCCGTGCTGCTGGGCGAAGGCGGTCACCGTCAACTCGACGGCGCCCAGGCCCGTATCCACGAGTGCCGCGGCCAGCACCAGGGTGAAGACCCCGGGGAGCCGGATCGGGCCGAGTCGCCCGCAGTGGGCTTTGTCCGGGGGGGGCTCGGCGCCCGCCTCCAATGCAAACGCCAGCCCGGCGATCGCGGCCATGAACGCGCTGATCTCCAGGGTCGCTCCGATTCCCAGGGCGGCCACGGCAACGCCGGCGCTGAGCGGTCCGACGACGAAGAGGGCGACCTGCGAAGCGGCCTCGAACGCGTAGGCCTGGGTCAGACGCTCGTCCCCACGACCGAGGAGGCGTTGCCACTCGAGCCGCATGGCGGCCCCCACCGGAGGGATGCTGAGCCCGGCGAGGCCCGCAAGCGCGACCAGCAGCCAGCCCGCTCGGGCGCCCGCTGCCGGCGGCAATGCGGCGATGGTTGCGGCATTGACGACGACGAACGGCGGGAGCGCGGTCCGCGCCCCGTGCCGGTCGATGATCCGACCGCGAGGCGGGCCCGACACCGCGAAGCAGGCCGCGTGGGCGGCAAGAGCAAATCCCGAGACGGCGTAGGACCCGGTCGCGGCGTGCGCGAGCAGCACGAGCGGCAGAAGGAAGATCCCGCTGAACGACAGCCGGCTCAGCAGCGAGGCTGCGACCAGCCGCCGTGCGCTGGCGCTTCTGAAGAGGGGGGCGTACGCGGTGCGCATGGGTGGAGACCTCGACCGGCGGTTGGCGCCGTGACGTGGCGGCCAACCGGGACGATTGGGCGCGGGGGCGCCCCCCGCGCCCTGTCCCCGGTCTACGGATTGACAATCACGATTCCCTCCTGGTTCGGTCGGGTCTCTGGACGACGAATAGGAGCTTCGAGTGCCGCGACTCATCCGCCGGCGTGGAGAGGCGCGCCCCGGTGGACTGCCCGAAGACCTCGAGGGTCTGCAGGCCCGAGTCTCCGAGGAAGGTGCGGAGCGCGCGGGCGTCGTAATGGCGCTGGACGTGCGTACTCGTGGCTGGTCGGCCGCGATCGGCCGGAGGGATGACCTCTATGGTCGCGCTGAAGAGGGCGCCCGGCTCTGGGGAATGAGGGCCCTGCCCCCGCCAGTGGAAGGTGAGGCCATCACGCTCTCGGCTGGACTCGCCGGTGAAGCCGTTCAGGTAGGTGGAAAGCGAGTTGACGTCGAAGATGAAGAGGCCACCCGGCCGGAGCACGCGGCGCACCGCGCTGAAGGCCGCTTTCACGTCGGCAGCGGTCGTCAGGTAGTTCACCGCGTCGTCGAGGGCGGTCACGGCGTCGAACGCCGGCAGGGCCGGCAGCCGCCGCATGTCGGCGACGAAGACCCGGTCGCGCGGCAGGCACAGCCTGCGCCGCGCGGCCTCGACCATCCGCGGAGAGAGGTCGCAGGCCGTTACCTCGTAGCCGCGCTCGAGTAGCGGGAGGCTGCTCTTCCCCGTCCCGCACGCCACATCGAGGACGCGACGACCGGGTACTCCAAATTCCTGCAGGAGCCGGTCGATCTTCGCGAGCCATGGTTCGTGGGCATAGCCGGCGGTGAAGTCGTCGTAGAAGGGGGCCAGGACCTCGTAGGCCGCGAGTGCGGGGTCGGCTGGGGCGGTAAGTGCGGGGAAGGCCCCCATCCCCCACACAGACCACTCGACTGTTCACGACGGTTTCAGCAATTGTTGATCTCTAGTCGTGGCTTCGACGGCCAGAGCTGAGGCCGCTCCGCATGAGCGCTGGGACGGGGCGGATGATTGGTCACACGCCCGGGAGGTTTGCCTGCGCGAGGCCCGACGAGTCCTGCGTGCCCACGACGACGCCGAGGAGGCGGCCCAGGAGGCGCTGCTGCGCGCTTGGCGTTACCGCTCAGGGCATCGGAACTCCTCGAGCTGGGCGGCCTGGCTCGCCCGGATCGCACGCAATGAGGCGCTCCGCTTCGCGGGACGGCGCGGCCGGGTGTCGGAGAGGGAGATACCGTCCGAGCAGGAGCCGCCGAGGGGCGACAACGACGAGCGGCTCGACGGATTGCTCGATCGAGTGGCTCTAGCCCGGATCCTTGCCATGCTCGGCGAGGAGGAAAAACGCCTCGTGCGGCTTCGTTACATAGATGACTTGACCCAGCAGCAGATCGCTCAGCGGCTCGCGATGCCCGAAGGGACGGTTAAGGTTCGTCTATATCGCATCCGCAATCGGCTGAACGACCTAGCCACGAGCTGGGGGTAGGACGTCAAGCCTCTAAGCCACACCACTGATCCGCGCGTCGTGAAGGCCCTCGCCCATCCGGTGCGGGTGCGCATCCTCGCCGCTCTCGAGCGGCGAACGGCCAGCCCTAGGGAGCTCGCGGAGGAGCTCGATGTCTCGCTCGGGGTGGTCAGCTATCACGTCCGCCAACTCGCCGGGGCGGGACTGATCAGGCTGGTGAAGGAGGCCCGGCGACGAGGCGCGGTCGAGCACTACTACCAGCTCGACCGCCGCCCGAGCATCCGCGAGAAGGCCTGGGCCGACGCGCCCGACTTCGTCAAGCAGGCGCTGGCCGG
>DASQXU010000027.1:0-2191 GCA_035639555.1 Thermoleophilaceae bacterium | reverse complement strand
CGCGCCGCCGCTCGAGGAGATCGCGTTGCGCGCGCTGCAGTTCGCACAGTTCACGACGACCGGGACGCTGGACGATCCCGACACCTTGCGCTCGGCGCTCGCGGAGGTAGAGGGCCTCGACGGCGACGCCGTCACAGGACGCATCGACGACCGCGAGGTGGTGGCCGCCTATGAAGCCGACCGCGCTCGTGCCCGAGCGGCCGCGGGATCCCCCACCGAGTTCCAGGGCCGGGCGGCGGATACCGACGGCGCCGTGCGTTATACGGCGCCGTCGCTGGTCTTCGATCGACCCGACGGGCAACGGCTCGAAGCTGGTGGCTTTCAGCCGATCGAGGCCTACGACGTCGTTATCGCCAACCTGGATCCCTCGCTCGAGCGCCGGCCGCCCGCCGATGATCCAGTCGAAGTGCTGCGCGCCTTCCCGTTTGCCCTCACGACGGCCGAAGTCGCCGCCGTGATGACCGAGCACCTCGGGACACCTGACCTGGCCGCCGTCGAGGCCGCGCTCATCGCGGCCACCGGTGAGGGACGCGCGGATCGCCGGCCGGCGGGCGACGGCTCGCTGTGGGTGTCGGTCCCGCGTCCTCAGTAACTCGCAGAGCGCAACCGCTCCCACGGCGAAGGAGCAATTCGGTCGGGCCCAGGAGTGGCCTCGCTTCCCTTGTCGCGCGAAGCGGAGAGACGGACTACGCCGACCTTACCGCCGGCGAGGCTACTCCACCTCGTTTGAGGCACGTGCGGTCAGAACGGCACGCGGCTAGCCGTCGTCTCATCCCAGTGATCCCATTGCACCTCGGATAGAGCTCGGTCATCGCGGGACTCAACCGGGGCGAGGGCCAGCGCGGAGGAGTCAGCGTCAGGGTCGAGCCCTTCCGAAGCCCCATGAGCTTGACCAAGAACCTTCGGCGCGCGCGCATCGTCTCGCCCGGCGGCCACAGACCGTGAAGGGCAACCCCCGTTCGCGTGCCGCCGCCTACGTCTCCGATCGCTTTGCCTGCAAGGCGCCGATCACGAGCCCGAGGAGCTGGCCCGCCTCCTGGGCTGACCGCGCCGCGCCGAGCGGCTACAGGCCGACGAGGCGCACGTAGCGCCGCAGGAGGCGGGCGTTTCCGACCAGCCGGGTGGTGGCCACTCCGACGAAGCGACGGGCTGACCACGAAGCGCTGATAGGTCGGGCGGCCGGTCTCGGCGACTGATCGGATCGCCGCCGGCCGCTCGGCGCGCAGCGCTCGCGAAGCGGGCAGCACTCGCAGTCCGTCCGCGAGAAGCGCGCGACTCCGCGTGGCGGCTGGCCGCCTGGATGCGGACGGGTGGAGGCCGCACTGGCGCTGCTTATGGCCAACCCCTTCGGCTGCCAGGTGGCGACGCAGCTGGCGCCGCGCGAGCCCGAGCCGGCGCTGGGGCTGGTGCTGAACGGGCCGACCGTCGACCCAACGGCGCACTCTGCCCCCGCCAGCTCCGCGCTTAGTAGGCGCGAACGGGGCCCCGGTAATGGCGCCTACGGCCTCGCTGACCTTCGGGCGACCATACCTCTCGCCAGGGCGTGCTCTAGCTCACGCCGGCGAGCCCCAGGGGCGCTCTAGGTTTCGGAGCTGAGTTCGGACGTGATGCCTTAGTCGGACGATCTGACGGCGGCCGCCGCACGGGCACGCTGGCATGGTGTCCGGCCGAAACCTCGGCACCATGCAGTGGCTCACTCGGCCGCATGCCTGGCACACGAGCTCGGCAACCGGCCCCAGCCCCATACCAAGGGGGGCAGCCCGGCGAGCTTTGAGTCCATCGTCCATATTCGGAGTCCTTAGACAGGGAGGCTACCCCGAGCCGGCGAGCGCCAAAGTCGTCCACCGTGGCCGGCCGGACTCCGGAGTGACAGATGAGCGGGCGACTCTTCATCACCCCGGGTCAGTTCTGGGCGATGGCAAGGTGGCTGACCCCCACGGCATGCTGACGGTCCCGGCGCGAGGGCGGGCCATCTCCTGGCCATCGTGGACACCCCGGCCGGGCTGGTGCCCGACGTGGCGCTCCAACTTGACCCGGCCCGCCGAGTCGCGGGCTAGGCCGTCCCCCCCTCTCGCATCTCATTGGGCTAACGCGTCCGACTGAGATGCGGGCCTCGGCGGGATGCCGAGAGTCAGCGCAGCCAAGGCGAGGTGTCCGAAGCCCGAGCACGTCGACGCTCGGGTCAAGCTCG
>DASQXU010000026.1:0-4209 GCA_035639555.1 Thermoleophilaceae bacterium | reverse complement strand
GATCACCTCGATCAGGCGCATGACCGAGGCCGGGTAGAAGAAATGGAAGCCGACC
This sequence comes from Thermoleophilaceae bacterium, assembly GCA_035639555.1. Lineage (GTDB taxonomy): Bacteria > Actinomycetota > Thermoleophilia > Solirubrobacterales > Thermoleophilaceae > DASQXU01. The sequence continues at coordinate 4,154 of DASQXU010000026.1, read as the reverse complement.
ACCTTGTCCGGGCGGCTCGTGGCCTCGGCCATCTCGGTGATCGACAGCGAGGAGGTGTTGGAGGCGAGCACCACCTGTCCCGGCGTGAGCGCGTCGAGCTCACCGAAGACGGCCTGCTTTATCTCCATCCGCTCGGGCACCGCCTCGACCACGAAGTCGACGTCGCCAAAGCCCTCGTACTCGGTGGTGCCGGTGATGCGGCCGACGATCTCCTCGAGCTGGCGGTCGGCATCTTCGCGGCTGATCTTCTCCCTATCGACGAGCCCCGCGAGCTGACCCTGGCTGACCTCACGGGCCTTTCGAAGGCCCTGGTCGACGAACTTCTGCTCCACGTCCTTGAGCACGACCGGTATGCCGGCGGCGGCGATGACCTGGGCGATCTCCCCGCCCATCGTCCCCGCTCCGACGACGGCGGCCTTGAATACGTACATGCGACCTCCGTTGGCTTGGTGCGGCGCGTCAGGTTACCCCGTACCGCCGGCCGGCCGGTCTAGGTGCGGTCCTCCGCCCCGACCCGCGCCTCCTCGTCCGCCTCGACGGCGAAGCGGCGAAGGGTGCGGACGAGCATGTCGCGCATCGCGCGGCGGATGAACAGGGCATCGGCCAGCGCACGCAGCGGCCCCCCGGACGAGAGCTCGTACTCAAGCTCGAGGCTGACCCGGGCGCCCTCGGCGTCCTCCGCGAAGGCCGCCACCTGCGTGCCGGAGAGGCGCTTCTCGAAGACTCGAGTGACGAGCCGGTCGGGCGCGCTGTCGACCACCCGCTCGGTCACCCGGCCGCGGCCCGAGGGGATCGACTCCCAAACGAGAGTCGAGCCCGTCGACGGCCACTCGCCCCGTTGCTCGGCAACGCGGGCGAAGCCCTCGACGAACGTCGGCCAGCGGCGGACGTCCGTCCACAGCCGCCGGGCCGCCTCGGGCCCGAGCGCGACCGTGGTCTCGGAGCGGACCGCGGTCATCCGTCGTACACCTCGCGCACGATGTCCTGGACGCTCGCCGCGACGGATTCGAGGAACGGCCGGACCTCCCCGAGCAGCCGCTGGTAGTCGCGCGTCCCGGCGGGGGTCATCGAGTAGTAGCGCCGCGTCCTGCGCTCGGGATGCTCCCAGCGGCCCTCGATCAGCCCGCGCGACTCGAGCTCGCGCAGCAGCGGGTACATCGTGTTCGGGTTCACCGACAGCACGCCGGCGGTCATGTCGGCGATCCGCTCCATCAGCTGGTTCCCGTACGACGGGCCCTGGGCGATGAAGTGCAGGACGAGCAGCGGCAGGACCTGGCGGCGGAGCTCGCTCGTGAACGGGTCGTGCGGGCGCAGCCCCGCGCGCGCCCGCCTCGCCGGCGCCCGCACCCCACCCGCCTGGGCAACCGCCTCCCGCGCGGCCTGCCTTCTGCGCTCGGGGCCGGACTTGCCGCTCTGCGCCATTCCGCGACCATCCTGACAGGCAACGCGGGACGGCCGGCGCGGTGAGCCGCCGCGGGGGTGGGCGAGCGCGCCTACGCGGCAGCGGCGGCCGCGGCGGGCTCCTCCGCGCGGCGCGGCATCAGCACCTCACGGGCGATCACGAGCCGCTGGATCTGCGAGGTCCCCTCATAGAGCTGCATGATCTTCGCGTCGCGCATCAGCTTCTCGACCGGGTACTCCTTGATGAAGCCGTAGCCGCCGTAGACCTGGACCGCGTCGACCGTGACCTCCATGGCGGCGTCGGCGGCGAACCGCTTGGCGTGCGATGAGGCGAGGGTGTTGCGCCTGCCCTGGTCGAGCAGGGCCGCCGACTTCCACACGAGCAGGCGGGCGGCCTCGATCTTGGTCGCCATGTCGGCGATCATGAACTGGATCGCCTGGTGCATGGCGATCGGTACGCCGAACTGGACGCGCTCCTTCGCGTACTCGGACGCGAACTCGAAGGCGGCCTGGGCGATCCCCACCGCCAGGGCCGACACGCCGGGGCGGGTGCGATCGAGGGTCATCATCGCGAGCTTGAAGCCCTTGTTCTCCTCGCCCAGCAGGTTGCGCTCGGGGACCTCGACCTCGCTGAAGGAGATCATCGCCGTGTCGGAGGCGCGCTGACCGAGCTTGTCCTCCTTCTTGTCGACGGTCACCCCGGCGTCCCGGGGCACGACGAAGGCCGAGATGCCGCGCTGACCCGCCTCCCTGTCGGTCTTGGCGTAGACGGTGTACCACGAGGCGTGCGAGCCGTTGGTGATGAAGCACTTGGTGCCGTTGATGACGTACTTGTCGCCCTTCTTGACGGCCGTGGTGCGCATGCCGGACACATCGGAGCCGGCGTCCGGCTCCGTGAGGCAGAACGAGGCCAGCCTCGGCTCCTCGGCCAGCATTCCGAGGTACTCGCGCTTGACCTCGTCCGAGCCGCCGATGAGCACCGGGGCCGCGGCCAGCCCGTTGCACATCAGCGTGGTCCCGATGCCGGAGCACCCCCAGCCGAGCTCCTCCTCGATGACGCAGCCGGTCAGGTAGTCCAACCCGGGCCCGCCGTACTCCTCGGGGATGTGGGAGTTCATGAGCCCCACCTCCCAGGCCTTCCGGATGATCTCCTCCGGCCAGGTCGCGTCCCGATCGTAGTCCCAGGCGACCGGCCGGATCTCGCCCTCGGCGAAGTCGTGCGCGAGCCGCCGGATGTCTTGCTGCTCGTCGGTAAGCGTGAAGTCGACCACTGGTGCTCCTTGCCTCAGCGCGGGTGTCGCGCGCGGAGCGCTCTCGAGCTCGCGGGGCGGCGCCCGATTGATTGGTCAGTCAATGGGTTGCCGCAAGAGGGTACCCGACGCCCCGGCCGCCGGCAACCGGGCGTCCGGCGTTGCCGGCCGGGCCGCCGCCACGTCTGGGCAAACTGTTAGTCGTCATGGAGCCGTTCGGCACCGTCCTGATCGTGGTCTGCGTGATCGCGGTGATAGTCGCCGCGATCAGCTACTGGGGCAGCGGGAGGCTCTATCGCGGCGTCGGCCGCGGCGACCTGACGCTGGACGAGCCCTCCGCCGAGCCGCCCCGCGGTGGGCCCGCGGCCGATCGCGAGGCGCGCGAGGAGATCCGCCAGATGCTCGAGGCGAAGTCGGCCCGCCGTGAGGCCCGAGGCGAGCGTCCGCTCGACGTGGAGGCCGAGCTCCACGCCCTCACCGCCCCGGCCGCCCCCCGCGACGAGGCCCTGCGGGAGGAGGTGCGCCAGCTCGTCATCGCCCGCAACGAGCGCCGCCTTCGGCAGGGGAAGGAGCCGCTCGACGTGGAGGCCGAGGTCGAGCGCCAGCTTCGTGACCTCGGGGCCTGAATTCAGGTTCTGGAGGCGCCGGGGTGGGTAGATTTCCGCCCACGATGGCTGACCGGCGGTTCGAGCTCGAGGACGCGGTCGTGCGTCCGGGCACGTACTTCAACCCGCAGACCGAGGTGATGATCGCGGTCGACGACTCGGCGTCGCTCGATCGGGAGATCTTCAACCTGGAGGAGTTCGAGGGCGCCGACTGGGTGCTCATCTCGGACGAGGTGCCGGTCGACGAGGAGCAGCGCGACCAGCTGTTCGAGGGCTTCCAGGCCGCCTACCACGGCGGCGACGGCCGCCAGGTCGGGGCCGGGGCGGTCGACCCCGACGAGCTCGAGCTCGAGGAGTCGGACGAGATCGAGGAGTAGGGCGCCCGTCGCGCCGCTCAAGCCCAGGATCACGCGTTTCTCCATGAGCGTGACTCGAACCGGTCGAACATCCACCCGGCGCGCGTCGGAGGCCCTCGCAGTGGCACCCGGCGAGGCCGCGGCGGCTGAAGACGTCGCAGAAGTCGTCAGGGGCCCGGGGCGAACGGCGGGCGGTCCTGCTGGCACACGGTCCCCCGAGGCGGCAGCGTCCCCCTGATGAAGTAGCGGCTTTCGTAGTTCCCGGCGCAGGCGCTCGGGTTGAGCAGCTCGGTGTGCCCGTAGCCGTCCACCGTGAGCAGGCGCGCGCGGGCCAGGTCGCGGGCCATTGCGACCTCGGCCGGCTCTCAACCGGGGTGCGCCGATTACTCGCGCAGCGGGGCCATCCGGCCGGCGTGCCAAAGGGCGGCCAGCTATGCGCGTATGGATCACGCTTCGGCGCCCGCAAGACGCGCCCGTGAGATCAGTGAGATGCGTCGCTACGTCTCGGGGTTAGGAGGGTCTAGCCGGATGCCGGGGCCGCG
>DASQXU010000025.1:0-10960 GCA_035639555.1 Thermoleophilaceae bacterium | reverse complement strand
CAGCACTCGCAGGCGCTCTACCCGATCTTCACCCACATCCCGGGGCTGAAGGTTGTCGTCCCGGCCACGCCATACGACGCCAAGGGGCTGCTCATCCAGGCGATCCGCGACGACGATCCCGTGATCTTCATGGAGAACAAGGTGCTCTACCAGACCGAGGGGGACGTGCCGGAGGAGCCCTACGCGATTCCCTTCGGCGAGGCCAACATCGTCCGCGAGGGCTCGGACGCGACGATCGTCGCGCTGGGCCGCATGGTGAACCACGCCGAGCAGGCGGCCGAGCAGCTCGAGGGGGAGGGCATCGACTGCGAGATCATCGACCCGCGCACGACCTCGCCGATGGACTGGGACACCATCCTCGAGTCGGTCGAGGCCACCGGCCGGCTCGTCGCCGCGGACGAGGCCCACCCGCGCTGCGGCATCGCCGCCGACGTGGTGGCCCGGGTGGCCCAGGACGCCTTCTCCGATCTCAAGGCGCCACCCCGGATGGTGACCGCTCCGCACACCCCCGTGCCCTTCAGCCCCGTGCTCGAGGACGCCTACGTGCCGACGACCGAGTCGATCGCCGCTGCCGTGCGCGACGTGGCCGGCGCGCCGGCCGCCGCGTGATGAGCGACGGCATCGAGAAGCTCGGCATGCCCAAGTGGGGGCTCTCGATGACCGAGGGCAGGGTGGTCGATTGGCTGGTCGAGGAGGGCGCGGAGCTCTCTGTCGGTGACGACGTGGCCGAGGTAGAGACCGAGAAGATCAACGGCGTGGTCGAGTCCCCGGCGGCGGGGATCCTCCGCCGCCGGGTGGCCGTCGCCGGGGATGTCGTCCCCGTCGGCGGCCTCCTCGGGGTGATCGCCGACGCCTCGGTCCCTGACGAGGAGATCGACCGGTTCGTGGAGGAGTTCCAGGCCACCTTCGTGCCGGAGGCCGAGGAGGAGGCGGGCCCCGAGCCGGAGACCGTCACGGTCGAGGCCGGCAAGCTGCGCTTCGTGCGCCTCGGCGAGGACGGCGAGCCGGTCGTGCTGATCCATGGCTTCGGTGGCGATCTCGACACCTGGCTCTTCAACTCCGAGGCGCTGGCGAGCGACCGCACGGTCTACGCCTTGGACCTGCCAGGCCACGGCGGCTCGACCAAGGATGTCGGAGCTGGCGACCTCGGCGTGCTGGTCGGCGCGTTGCGCGCGTTCCTGGACAGCCAGGGCCTCGAGCGGGGACACCTCGTGGGGCACTCGCTGGGCGGGCTCGTCGCAGCGGCGCTCGCCCTCGAGCAGCCCGAGCGAGCGCTCTCCATCACGCTGGTGGACAGCGCGGGACTCGGCCCCGAGATCGACCGCGAGTACATCGAGGGCTTCGTCGCGGCCGAGAGCCGCCGCGACCTCAAGCCGGTGCTTCAGCGGCTGTTCGTCGACGAGAAGCTCGTCAACCGCCAGATGGTCAACGACGTCCTCAAGTACAAGCGCTTGGACGGGGTGCAGGAGGCGCTTCGTACGATGGCCGACTCGCTCTTCTCGGAAGGTCGCCAGCAGCACTTGGTGGGCGACGAGCTGGCCTCGCTCTCGGTGCCGCTGATGGTCGTCTGGGGCGAGGAGGACCGGATAATCCCCGTCGAGCACGCCAACGCGGTGCCGGAGAGCGCGCAGGTCGAGAGGCTCCCGGGCAAGGGCCATTCGCCGCACATGGAGGCGGCCGGGCGCTTCAACGAGCTGCTCCAGGGCTTCCTGGCCGGGGTCCGCGTGGCCTGACCGCCGCGTCCGGCGTCGGCCAACCGCGGTTACCCCACCTCAGGCGCCTGCCCGCCGAAGTCGTCGGCCACCCGCTCCGGATCGATGTCGAACTGCGACAGCAGCTCCGGTTCCTGCTCGGTGTCGACCTTCTCCGGCAGCTCGCGCGCGGCCCGTTCGCTCGCGTCGAAGTCCCCCCGCGCGCGCAGGTGCTCGACGATCATCTCCCTTGGCAGCTGCAGGGCTCCTCCTTCTGTCGTCGCGCTGGCCCCGGCCATCTGAGGGTACCCGGAAGCGCGCCGACGACCCAGCTCGCGGCGAGCTCGTCCACGGGCGGCAAGGAGGCTTGCGCAGGGTTCGTAGGACTCCTACTATGCGCCCCGTACCAGCCGTAGGATGCCTACGAAGGAGGAGCGATGGAAGCGCAGACCATCCCCGGCTACTCGTTCGGAGCGCCCGAGGTGGCCCGCTCGCCGGTGACCGCCGACGACGTCGAGCTGCTCAAGGCCACGCTGCTGTGGAGCGATGAGGACGATCGCTACCTGCGGATGGCCGGCGACGTTCTCCGCGACCAAGTCGATGACGTGCTCGAGCTGTGGTACGGCTACGTGGCGTCGCACCCCCATCTCGTCCACTACTTCGCGGACCGCGACGGTCAGCCGATCGCCGAGTACCTCGAGCGGGTCCGCGCCCGCTTCGCCCAGTGGGTCCGAGACGTCTGCGGGCGGCCCTACGACGACACGTGGCGCGACTACCAGCACGAGATCGGCCTCCGTCACACACGCGCCAAGAAGAACCAGACCGACGCGGTCGACTCGGTCCCCGAGATCGCGCTGCGCTACCTGGTCGCCTTCATCTTCCCCATCACCGCGACCATGCGGCAGTTCCTGGCGAACAAGGGGCACGCCCCCGACGACGTCGAGGGCATGCACACGGCATGGTTCAAGGCCGTCGCTGCACGTCTGCCTGTGGTGTGAGCCGTACGCTTCCGAGGCCTGGTGACCGACCAACTGCCCGAGGACGAGCTGGCGCTGCCCGCCGGCGCGCCGCCGGACGTCGACGCCAAGCTCGTGGCGGCCCTCGAACGCCTCGGGCAGGCCCTCCGGGTCCAGATGTGGGACAAGGCGAAGCAGCACGGCCTCAGCCCCACCCAGCTGCAAGTGCTGCTGCGGCTCGCCACCGACCCCCGGCCCCGCCGGCGGATCGGCGTCCTGGCCTCGGAGCTCGACGTCACCCACCCGACCGTCTCCGACGCCGTCGCCGTCCTGCGCCGCAAGGGGCTCGTCGAGCGCGACATGGCGAGCCGCAAAGCCGCCCTGAGCCTGTCCGCGCGCGGTCGGGAACTGGCCGGGGAGCTCGCCAGCTGGGATCGGCGAACGCGCGAGCAGCTCGCCAACCTCGAGGCCGCGGGCAAGCAGGCCACGCTGCAGCTGCTGCTCGACCTCATCGCCGGCCTCCAGCGCTCCGGCGCCATTACGGTGGCTCGGATGTGCGTCACCTGCCGCTTCTTTCGCCGTGACGCTCACCCCGACCCTGCCCAGCCCCACCACTGCGCGCTCGTCGACATGGCGATGGGGGCCGGCGACCTGCGCGTTGACTGCGCAGAGCACGAGCCTCGCGCCGCCTGACCGCTCGGCGGCGCGCGCGTAGGATGGGCGGGTGGCGATCCCCGCGGGGACGTATCGGCTCGGGCCAGACAGCGGCTCCCTCGAGGTCAGGACCTACCGCGAAGGGTTTGCGTCCAAGGTCGGCCACGACCTGGTAATCGACGTCACCGCGTGGGAGGCCACGGTCTCGGTCGCCGACGATCCTGCCGAGGCGGCGATCGAGCTGCGCGCGGACCCGCGCTCGCTTCAGGTGCGCGAGGGCCTCCGCGGGGTCAAGCCACTCACCAAGGGCGACCGCGACGACATCCGGGCCACGATCGAGGACCAGGTGCTCGGCTCGGAGCCGATCGTGTTCGTGGCCCGCGGCGTCGAGCTCGCCGACGGCGCCTTGGTGGAAGGCGACCTAACGATGGCCGGGGCCACGCGCCCAACCAGCGCGCGGCTAGCGGTCACCCCCGACGGCCGTGTCTCGAGCACCGTCGCCCTTACGCAGAGCGACTGGGGCATCAAGCCCTACCGCGGGCTGATGGGCGCGCTCAAGGTCCGCGACGCGGTCGACGTGGTCGTCGAGGCGCGCCTGCCGGCGGCCGATCACTGAGCCAGCCACTCAAGCCACGCGGCGCCGGGGTGGGCGAGCCCGAGCAATGCGCCCGCGCGAACGCCGTGCCGATAGCCGAGGCGTCCCACCACCCCAAACACTCCTTCGCGGCGATTTCGCTCCACCAGCGGGCCAGGAACCGGCATTCCCAGCACGCTGTGCGTCGCCTTGCGCCCCAGCGGCACGAGTGGGTCGATCGAGATCCAATCGAGGTCCAGGCGGGTGCCGGCTGCATCCAGCAGGGCGCGGAAGCGCTCGAGCTCCTCGATCGGGAGGAACACGTGCACGTAGCTGTCCACGAGGCAGACCAGCGTTTCCGGGTCGATGCCCTCGAGCACTCCGGGCAGCACCTCGCAGGCGTCGCCACGGACCGTCCGAGCCCGATGGCTCAAGGCGATCTCGGCCGCGCGGTGGAAGCGGGTGACCGCGCCGATCTCCTGCGGCACGCAGGCCGCGAGCCAGGCGTGGACGCGGGGATCCGCCAGGTCGAGCGGCTCGATGTCGATGCCGACGCGATCGACGATGTGCGGCAACCTCCGCGGCAGCGGCGGCCAGACCTGACCGCGAACCTCGACCTCGATCGTCAGTCCGGCGTGCGGGTCGCCTACCGCCGCGCGGCGCCCGTCCCGGTCGTGGTAGACGTAGCGGTAGCGGTCGAGATGGAGCCCCAGCCCGGCGCCGGTGCCCACGTCCACGAGCACCACGTCGCGGGCCTCGGCAGCGACCGGCGCCAGCGCCGGCACCACGTCGGCGCAGCGGCCGACCTCGTTCATCTGGTAGCGGTGCTCGGCGCATAGCTCGAGCAGCCGCTCGCGGTGGTCGAGGCAGAAGTCGCGGTACGCCGCCGCGAAGCCGGGGTCGAGGGGCGGCTGCGGCTCACCCTCACGGGGGAACCAGGCACGCAGCGGACGCGGCTCGAGCTCCAGCACGAGGAAGGTGGCGGCGGCCGTGAACAGCAGCGGAGGCAGCCGGTCCGGCGCAATGGTCGCCGCAATCGCGAGGAGCGCGTCCTCGTCCCTCAGCGTCTCGAACTGGGCGGCGGTCAGTCGCCACGACGCGGGAGCGCCGGCCGGCGACCACGCGGCGGCGATCAGATCGGCCTGCCGGGCAACGACGTGGGGGTCGCTCGGCAGCTTCAGAGCCGCTCGAACGTCTCCTCAGGCGTCACCGCTTCCCCACCTGCGGAAGCTCGTAGCCCAGCACCTTGACGGGGACGGTGTTCCCGAAGAGGACGCTGTCCGGGTCGACCAGCGGCCGCAGCTCCTCCTTGTAGCGCAGGAACGCGTCACCGCTTTCGTGCGCGTCCACAGCCGCCTCGTCGACCCAGGTCTCATAGAGCCAGAACTCGTTCGGATCGTCGGTCGAGCGGTGAACCCCGAACGCCAGGTTCCCCGGCTCCCCTTGCTCGATCCGGCGGGGATTCTCCATTAGCAGCTCGAGCACTCGCTCGGCCTGGCCGTCGAGCGCACGCATGCGAACGAAGTAGGTAACCGGACTCACGGAATCTCGACGGCGACTGTATCGCCTCCGGCCGGGGCTTCGGGGCCGAGGGTGGCGCCGGTGGCGTCGAGCGCCGGGCGGCAGTAGGGTCGCTGCCACGCGAACGAAGGAGGGGGGATGCCGCGGTACGTCTTGCTGGTCGACTGGACCGAGCAGGGTGTGCAGGCCGTCGAGCACACGGTCGATCGCCTGGAGCAGGGGACCGAGCTCGGGAAGAGCTTCGGCTGTGAGATCGAGCACATCTGGTGGACCCAGGGTGCGCACGACATGGTCAGCGTCGTCTATGCGCCGGACGAGCAGGCGATGGTCGCCTACACGCTGGCGGTGGCGCGGCGGGGGGACCTTCGGACGACGACGTTGCGGGCCTGGGAGGTGGACGAGATGCGCGAGATCATCGGCCGGCTACCGCCGTAGCGCCGAGCGCGGCTCGTCCGCGCCGCGACGGTCAGACCCACGCGAAGCGCACGTCGATGTCGGCGAACTCGGCGTAGCGCTTGCGGTTGAACCGGTGGGGAACGGCGTCGAGGATGAAGTGCGCGGCCGGCCCCCACAGCGCGACCCAGCCGAGCACGAGAATGCCCTGGCCGATGCCCTGGGTGATGACGTCCTCGCTCTCTCGGGTCAGGGCGTTGGAGAGCCCGATGCAGATGAAGAGGAACACGACGCCGATCCGGAACGCGACCTTCTCGTGACGCGGACGGGGGCGCGCGCGCTTCAGCGGGCCGCGCAAGGCGTGCAGGTCGGCCCGGATCGCCGTGCGCACCGCGTTCTCGTCCGCGCCCTCTCGCTCGGACTCCGGGGCGTAGATCGTCAGCGTGGAAGGTCGCTGCTTGCGGACGCGCTCCCACGCGTCGAGCAAGTGAAGGCGCACCTCGCTCGCCAGCGGGCGCTCCCGGAGCGGGCGCGCGTCGAGCTCCACGAAGAGCGCGTCGATCGTGGGAACACGGATTGCGAACTGCGCTGCCGGGGCGGGCGTGTCAGGCATCCTGGACGGCGGGGGGTGGCGAGGCACGGGGCCCCGGCCCGAACAGCGCGAGCGCGAGCACGGCGCCGGCCGCGACCACCGCCGCGCCGATCGCCATGGTGGTACTGAGCGCGTGCAGGAAGCTGTCGCGCAGTGCGTCGGCGACGCGGGCCGCCTGAGCGGGGCGAAGGCCGGGCAGCTCGCTCAGGACGTCGTGCGTGCCGAGCTTGCCCTCGACCTGGCTCTTCGTCAGGCCGGCGCGCTGCAGGGCGGTCGTCGTTATGCCGCGCTCCGTTAGCAGGGCGTCGAGTCGAGCGGCTCCCAGCGCTTGAATCGCGGCGGTGGCCGCGACGATCCCGACGGCCGCACCAAGCTGATAGGTCATGCCGAGGAAGCCGGATACGAAACCGGCCCGGGGCTCCCCGACGCTGCGGACGGCGTCGGTCTCGATCGGCGTCTGAAGCATCCCCCAGCCGATCCCATTGAGGGCATAGGCGGCGAACAGCTGCGGCCAGTAGCTCGTGGCGGCGTCGACCAGCGCCAGAAGGGCCAGCGAGGCGACCAGGCAGCACATGCCCCCCACGATCAGCGGACGCGGGCCCACGCGGTCGGCGTAGTGCCCGGACACGGGCGCCGAGAGCACCGCGGCCGCAGTGAGCGGCATGAGCGCGAGGCCGGCCTCGAGTGGCGAGAGACCTCGGACGCTCTGGAGGTAGATGCCCTGTAGAAGCAGCATCGCAAGCCATGCGGTGGCGGCGATGAGCATCACCGCGTTGACCCCGGCGTAGCTCCGGATGCGAAGCAGACCGAGGTTGAGCAACGGATGACGCTGCCGGGCGTCGGACAAGGCAAGCAGGAGCAGCAACGCCACCCCCAGCACGAGGATCGCGAGGCTTCCTGGCAGGAAGCCGACGCCGTTCGCCTCCCCGAGCCCGAGGAGGAGCAGGGTCAACCCCGCCCCGAGCAGCGCGACGCTGGGCACCCCTGGGGCCGGGGCGCTGCCGCCGCCACCTCGGGGGACGACAGCGGCCGCGATCCCAATCGCGGCGACGGCGATCGGAATGCCCATGACGAAGATCGCGCGCCACCCGAGCAGGTCGATCAGCAGCCCGCCCCCCAACGGCCCGACCGCCGCACCCACCGCCACGGCCGCCGCCCAGAGCCCCAGCGCGCGGCCTCGCTCGCCTTGGCGGAAGGCGTGGACCACGATGGCGAACGACGCCGGGGTGATCGTCGCCGCCCCGAGCCCCTGCACGACCCGTGCGCCGATCAGCCACCCGACGTCGGGGGCGAGCGCACACGCGGCCGACCCGGCGGCGAACACTGCCGCGCCGGCGAGGAAGACCCGTCGAGCACCGAGCGAGTCCGCCAGGCGGCCGGCGGGAATGAGAACCGCTGCGAAGGCGAGCACGTAGGCCGTAACCGACCACTGGACCGCCGGCAACGACGCGTCGAACGAAGCGTCGATGCGCGGAAGCGCGACCGCCATCACCGTTTCGTCGAACTCGGTAACCGCGGTGACCAGGCACATCCCGGCCAGGATCACCCAGCGGTGATCACCGGCCCCGTCCGGAGTCGCGCGGCGGTCGCCGCTGGGCGTCATGCGGGCAAGCTAACCCACGAGCGCGACGGATCGGGCCCGGTCTGGGCCGCCGACGCGACGGCCCCGACGCTTCGGCGGGCGGGGCCGACCGGCGTCTTGACCATGGCCCGCTGGGCACATAGCCTCGCTCGATGGCACCCCTCGCGGCGCCGCCGGCCGCGGCCGTCGTCCTCCCTGCGCCGAGCAACGCGGGATACGACGACGATCGTCGCGCGAGCGAGGCGGTGCCCGTGTTCCGAACCAGGGCGCGGCGGTTGGCTGCGGGCTTGGTCCTGGTCCTCGCCGGGCTGTCCGGGGCCGCGTCGCCGGCCGAGGCCGCGCCCAGGGCCGCTCGGCGGCTCGTCGTTACCTACGCCCCGATCGTGATGCTGCGCGCGCAGAAGAACCCGCCCTGCGAGACGTCGGAGGAGCAGTACGCGCCGCCGACGTCCGTCGGCGCCGTGCTCGGCAACCCGCGGGTGAGGCTCTTGATTCACACGGTCCACGGAATGCAGGTGGTCAAGCGGGCGCCCACGGCCGCCGACATCGCCGGGCGCGGCGAGAATGCCTACCTCGACCTCCCGGGCAGCCCGCTACGGGGAGGCTGCAAGTACGCCCGCGACTTCGCCGAGCTTAAGCGCGCCGGGCGGGCGCCGGCGGTGACCTACGCCCACATCGCGCGCGAGCCCGGACAGTCGGGCTTCGCGGTGCAGTACTGGTTCTTCTACTACTTCAACCAGTTCAACGACCTGCACGAGAGCGACTGGGAGGGGATGCAGCTCAGCTTTCCCGCCCGCACCGCGGCGCAGGCGCTCGCCGCCGGCCCCTCTCAGATCGTCCTCTTCCAGCACGCCGGCGGAGAGCGGGCGGACTGGGACGACGCCAAGGTCCAGAAGCGCGGCACGCATCCGGTCGTCTACTCCGCCGCCGGCTCGCACGCGACGTACTACGGCTCCGCGCTGTATCTCGGCAACGGCCAGAACGGGTCAGGCGTCGGCTGCGACAACACCACCGAACCGCTGATCACCGTGCGGCCGCGGCCTGTGCTGGTGCCGGACACGCCCACTGCCGGCGGCGCCTTCCGGTGGCTCACGTACACCGGGCACTGGGGGCAACGGGAGGCCAGCTACAACAACGGGCCGACCGGTCCGAACACGAAGACGGTGTGGAGTGAGCCGTTTTCGTGGATGGATGGAACGCGCACCTCGAGCCCCACGGTCCCCGGCGGCTCGTTGATGGGCCCCTCGGTCGCGGGGGCATTCTGCGGGACTGTCGCGCAGATCTCGACCTTCATGAACCTCGCGACGGATACACCGCCCGGGGCGATCGCGGTGGCGCTCGTCTGCCTGCTGCTCATCGTGGTGCCTGCCCGCGTGACGACCTGGCGTCCGGTCGATCTGCGGCCGTTGCGACAGGCGCGGGCACTGGGGCAGCTGTTGCTGGCGGCGGGGCGCCTCTACCGCCGGCACTGGCAAGCGCTCGTCTTGATCGGACTGGCGGCGCTGCTCGTCATCGGCGCGGTGGACGGTCTTCTGTCGCTGGTGCTCCCCGCCGTCGGAGCCAACGGGAGCGGACAGGGGAGCTCTGGCTCGGGGATCACCATCACGTTTACCGGGGGGATCGGCCGCCCGATCGCCTCGCCTCTCGCCTCGGCCGCGGTGATCGCCGTCGTCCGCAACCTCGAGCGTGACCAGCCCGCCGGGTTCGGCGCTGCGTGGAGGGCGGTGTTCGGGCGGTTCTGGCGGCTGCTCGTCGCGCCTTTCATCGTCACCGTGCTGGTCGTGCTGCTCGCGCTCACGATCATTGGCATCCCGTTCGCCATCCGGAAGCTGGTCCACTGGCAGTTCGTCCAGCAGGAGATCCTCTTCGAGGACCGCTCGATCCGCGAGGCGTTTCGCGGCAGCACGCGCGTCGTGCGCGGCCACTGGTGGCACACCGCCGCGGTCAGCGCCACGTTCTGGATCCTCAGCCAGATCCCCGGACCGCTGCTGGGGTTCGCGCTGTTGTTCACCACGGTCCCGATCTCGAACGTGAACCTCTTGGGTTCGCTCGTCTTCGCGCTGATCGTGCCCTACGTCGCGGCGGGGCGCACGCTGCTGTACCTCGATCTGGCCGCGCGAAAGGCGACCGAGAGCGCGCGCGTCGTGCCGACCCCCGCCCCCGCGCCGGCGAGCTGAGCGCTCCGCCTGAGGAAGGGACCCGGTCCCAGCCCGCTGCAATCATCGTGCTGCAAGTCACTGCGCCGAAAGGGAGTGATCGATGATCAGCAAGCTCGATTTCGTGGCCATCCCGTCGCGCCACGCCGAGCGATCGCGGGCGTTCTACGTCGACACCCTCGGTCTGCGCCCGGACGATCACGCGCGTTTCGAGTTCTGGGCGGGCGAGACGTGCTTCGGCATCTGGGAGCCCGAGCGATTCGGGATGCAGTTCTCGCCCCAGAAGAACGCCCACCCCGCCCTCCACGTCGATGACGTGTCCGCGGCTCGCGCGGAGCTCGAGGCCCAGGGGCTCGTGTTCGCCGGCGAGACGCTGGACACCGGGGTCTGCCACATGGCGTTCTTCAGCGACCCCGACGGCAACGACCTCATGCTGCATCACCGCTACGCGCCATACGGCTGACTGCGCCCGGGCGGCCCGTCGGCGTGAGGCCTGGGCGAGTTCTGTGAAGCCCGCCTCGACCTCGCCCGGACGGGACGACCGAACGTTTAGCGTGATCCGCGGGCGCTCGAGCGCGGCGGCTACTGCTCCTTGGCGTAGCTCTCGAAGCCGCTGAAGTCGAGAAAGACGCAGGTCTCGTCGCCGACGATCTCGGCGTCGTGCCCCGGCTCAATGGAGACGATGTCGCCGGGCCCGGCCTCGTCCTCGGTCCCGTCGTCCATGCGAATGCGCATGCGGCCCGAGAGCATGTAGCCGAGATGCGGCGCTTGGCAGGAGTCCGTCCCCGCGATCGGCTTGACGTTCTCGGACCACCGCCATCCCGGCTCGAACTCGCCCCTG